>JAWLEA010000048.1:0-21903 GCA_041686345.1 Polyangia bacterium
TGAAAATAAAAAAGCATAAGCACGGGAAAAGCAATATCCCCATTTTTCTGAACTTTCCCCTCCGGGATTCAAATCACTGGTTGCAGGATTGGGAATCGGCTTGGCGGTATTGGGTTGCAAAGATTCCGGCAGTAAAGAAGCTGCCCCCGACAATCAAACCAGGAAAAAAACACATCAAAAAAAATATCCGGTCAGAACTCAGGGTGTTTTAAGACCGGTTGATGCCAAAAAGGACAGTGATGGAGATGGTATCGCGGATTATCAGGATAAATGTCCTCACCGTCCTGAAACCTACAATAATTATCAAGATAAGGATGGTTGTCCCGATACTCCGGGACAGATTGAAGATGGGCAGAACAATCAGAACCAGGATAAAAAGCAGGATGGCAAAGTTATCAAGGTCTTAAATACCGGCAATCCTCCCACAAAACCACCAGAACCTCCGGTAAAACCACCTGAGCCTCCCACAAAGCCACCCGAACCCATAGTAAAACCACCGGAACCTCCAGTAAAACCGCCTCCCAGGCCTGTACGACTCAGAGGCAGGCCAAGAATGCCCCGCAAACCCAAAAATCCCCATAACAGATAAAAAGATAAATAATAGTAAGAACAGGTAGGATGGGAACTAGTTAGCCAGCAAGATGGCTAATTGGCATTCGAAGGAGGCTTTCCAGAACATTTCCAGTGATTTGATTTGGAGGCTGTAATTCTGTTCTTTCATTGACAGGCCGATATTATAGAAAAGTTTGGCCGAAGCGGGAATGATGACTGCATATTTCTTGGCCAGGGCAGCCTGAATCTTTACGTTTTGAACTGCTGATTTCAAGAGGGTTTTCAGGTATTTTTTTTGCTTTATTTCTACATCGTTTCTGTTGACAGATTTTTTTATTTTCAAAAAGTTGTGTTTCATCATCAACATGGAAGAATTGAAATAGGAATTGCTGTAAGCGGCTATTTGTGACAGGTATTTTGGTAAATCTTCTTTGCTTTCTATTTTGTTAATCAGTTTGACAGAGTTTATTGCTTGCAGATAATTATTGTCCTGATTGATCAGGGCGGAGTGGATTTCTTTCTTGTTTTTACCCGGGATTTGGCCGATATTCTGTTTGAGAAAGTATTTTTTGATTAGGGTTAATTGACTTTTCGCCAAATTTTCCAGATTAGCGTTTAGTTTTTGGAATTCGCCTATCTGAATAATAGATTTGGGCCCTTTGACTCTGGTGAGTTTGGCAAAATCTTCGGCTTTCAGAGTTTTAAGGTTGGCCAGGGAGAATTTGAGAATTGTGTTGTCAAGCATCTTGAAGAGTCTGTTTTCGTCCATTGAGGGATCAAGTTTGTTTTTCAGCAGATAGTTGATTTTCTCTTTTACCTGCTTTTGAATAGTCATGCCTTGGAGTGCATAACTCCATGCTCCCACAAGCTGTTCCCAAGAACTTATCAGAGCCAGCAGATCTCCACGGGATTCAGGTTTGATTTTTTGCAGATTATCCATAGCAGTTTTTATATTTTCGGATAATTTATTTAATTCTTTTACGACTTCCAGCATTTTTTTGAGGTCTTTTTTATCGCTCAACTTGTCAAACCTTTTTGACCAGAAAGAGGTAAAAGCAAAAGCTCCTCCCCTCTGGGCGTAATCGTATCCGGCCGATACCATTCCTGATTTGAGGATTTTTTTGGATTCCTGGGAATAACTGTCGGAAACCTTTTTCCAGCCTTGGGTTTTTTGGGAAGGTTTGACTGAAAGTTTGTCATATTTTTTATTGAATTGAGCAGCCAGTTTGTGCCAGTTGGTTGAAATTCCGGTGAGTTGTTTTTTGAGTTGTGTTGAAAGTTCAAGTTCTTTGTCTGATAAAGGTTCAGGCAGTTCAACAGATTTGCCAGTCAAGGCCATGAAGGCATCATAAATTGTATAAATTGGAATCAGTTTAATCGTATTTTGGTCGGCGATTTTGAAAATATCCACATAGGATTTGGTGGCCTGATCAAAAGCCATCTTTTGACCGGCGGGATAGGCAAAGGCGTTTTTGCCGGCAGCAACGGCCGCTCTAAGTTTTGCCGGAAGATTGGTGGCGGGGCCGATAGTGCCATCAGGATTGATGGAACCGGTGAGGCTGACCAGGTTGTCGATTTTGACTCCATTCATGCCGGCCATGATGGTAGCTGTGATTCCGGCTTTTGAATCGAGGGTGGGAAATTTGGTATAGCCACTGACTTCAATTTTGTATTCATCCAGTTTTTTGCCTAAGGCAAGGGCGGCATTGAAAGCTGAAGAATAGATGACAGCTTTTGTATCTTTATCTACTTTAGCTTTGCCAAAATCAAGTTCAAAAGCTTTGTTTTTTACTTCATTAACTTTGAACTTCATAATTTTTTCAGTGACTTCGGTGTTCTGATCAGTTGATGTGGAGTAAACTGGAACAACAAGAACTCCCTCTTCAACTGTATCTGAAGACATATATTCAACTTTATCTTCTTGTTCATCTTTGGGGGTATTGGTTTTGCCGTTTTTGTTGCATGAAAACAGCATGATTGAAAAAATTATGGATAAAAGTGATATTTGTTTCATTCTATACTCCTGATTAGCTCCACGGGAAATAGAGCGATTTTTGGAAACCAAAGGCAGATGCACGGAATACATCAGTTCATTAATTCTTATTTTTCACAAAATATGAAGAATTTGTAAACAAAATAAATAAAACTTTTTAAAATTTTTCTCAAACTACATTAACTTACGGACTTTATTTAAATTGTGAAAAAAATTACTTGCTCTGTAACATCTAATGTGTTCTTAAAATGTGATAAGATTTCCAGTCCCGGAATTCTTTTGTTTTTTCAATAAAAACTGGAATGTTGTGTTGTTCCAGAAATAATAATGTACATTCACAGCCGGTAACGACTTTTTGGATATAATGGTCTTATTTTAATACAGGTTATTGCACGGTTGTTGGTATGAGGCACATAGCCAGCAAGCCGGCGGAAGGAGCTCTCATGAAAACACAGGATTATATTGATCTGGAAAACAAGTATGTTGCCCCTAATTACAACCCCTTGGATGTTGTTATTGAAAAGGGAAAAGGTGCTTGGGTCTGGGATGTGGATGGCAAAAAATATCTTGATTTTTTGGCAGCTTATTCGGCGCTGAACCAGGGTTATTGTAATCCGGATGTTTTTGACGCCATGATCAAGCAGGCTAAACAGGTTACTCTTACCTCCCGAGCTTTTCGCAATAATCAACTGCCTCTACTGGCCAAAAAATTGTGTGAGATGCTTGATTATGAAATGATGCTTCCCATGAACAGTGGAGCCGAAGCAGTTGAAACTGCCCTCAAAGTAACCCGCAAGTATGGTTATGTTAAAAAAGGGATAAACCACTATGATGCCGAAATAATAGCCATGGGCAACAACTTCCACGGCCGGACTATTTCCATAGTTTCCTTTTCCACAGAAGATGATTATCGCAAGGCTTTCGGGCCTTTTACTCCCGGTTTCAAAACTGTCCCCTATGGAGATCTGGAAGCTCTGAAAAAAGCTATTACCCCCAATACAGCGGGAATCCTTCTGGAGCCGGTGCAAGGAGAAGCCGGGGTTATTTTCCCCCCGGAAAATTTCCTGAAAACTATTGCAGATATTTGCAAGGAGAAGGATATTCTTCTGATTACAGATGAAATCCAATCGGGTCTGGGACGTACCGGAAAAATGCTTGCCAGCGAATGGGAAGGTGTCAAAGCTGATATTGTATGTTTGGGCAAAGCATTGGGAGCAGGATTTTATCCTGTTTCTGCCATTGTAAGTTCCAAAGAAATTCTTTCCCTTTTCAATCCTGGTGAGCATGGATCAACTTTTGGCGGCAATCCTCTTGGTTGTGCTGTGGCTCTGGCTGCACTGGAAGTTCTTGAAAAGAACAAACTTCCTCAGCGTGCTCTGGAATTGGGTGAACACCTGATGTCAAAATTGTCGGTACTGAAAGATAATCCTCTGGTTAATGATATTCGTGGCAAAGGATTGTGGGCCGCAGTAGAATTAACACCTGAAGCCGGTGGTGCCAGAAGATTCTGCACCAAATTGATGGAAAGAGGAGTTCTGGTAAAAGACACCCACCATAACACCATCAGAATTGCTCCTGTCCTGACTATTTCCCAGAAAGATCTTGATTTTGGAATAGATAAGATCATCAAGGTTGTCGAAGAAGGTTGAGGGCAAGTCTAACTTTTTACCTGTAAATTTGTTTTATGTTATTTTAACAACAAAACAGATAAGTTGAAATTAGTTCAAGAGCCCCCATTTTGAAAGAAGAGTTGAACTAAAAGGGGAACTGATAATATGACAGAATATAATGGCGCAATGATGCAGTATTTTCATTGGTATACCCATTCTGATGGTTCGTTGTGGAAAAAGTTGATCGGGGATGCTCCAGCTTTGGGAGGTGTTGGAATTACCTCCGTCTGGCTTCCGCCTGCCTACAAGGGAGCAGGGGGAACAGAAGATACAGGATATGGAGTTTATGATCTTTTCGATTTGGGTGAGTTCGATCAAAAAGGCACAGTGCGCACCAAATATGGAACTCGCAGCGAATATCTTCAAGCAATAAAAGCTGCCCAGGATGCCAAAATTCAAGTTTATGCCGATGTTGTTTTCAACCATAAAATGGGTGGTGACGAAGAGGAAGAGTTTAAAGCAACTCCTTTTAATCCTGAAAATCGCAATGAGGCAATTGGTGAGTTGCAGACCATCAAAGCCTGGACCCACTTTTATTTTCCCGGAAGAAAGGGAAAATATTCCAATTTGCAGTGGCACTGGTGGCATTTTAACGCTGTTGATGTAAATTCAATGGATGCCGACCAAAAAGCGGTTTATCTTTTTGAAGGCAAAACTTTCCATGAAGATGTAGATTTGGAAAAGGGCAATTTTGATTATTTGATGGGCAACAATCTTGATATCAACAATCCGGATGTTCGCAAGGAATTGTATTATTGGGGAAAATGGTATCTCGATACAACCGGGATAGACGGTTTCAGATTTGATGCTGTCAAGCATGTAAGAGCAGGTTTTTTTGTTGATTGGCTCAATCATCTGTGCGAATACAGTGGGAAAGATCTGTTTGCTGTTGGTGAGTACTGGTCGGGAATTGATAAAGCCCTGGAGAATTTTATTGAAAAAACAGAAGGAAAAATCATGCTTTTTGATGCTGGTTTACACTACAGTTTTGCCGCAGCCAGCCGGGAAAAAAGCAATTATGATCTCAGGGGTATTTTTGCTGACTCTCTGGTACAGGATCATCCTGAACTTGCTGTAACTCTGGTAAGCAATCACGATACCCAGCCTTTACAATCCCTTGAATCTGTAGTGGAACCGTGGTTCAAACCATTGGCTTATGCCCTTATTCTTTTGCGCAAGGGAGGATATCCCTGTATTTTTTCTGCTGATTATTATGGTGCCAGTTACAAGGGAAAGGGCAGGGATGGAAATGAATATGATATTGAAATGGCAAGCCATAAATGGTTGCTCGATCGTTTTCTTTATGCACGTCGTTATTGTGCTTATGGCGATGAACACGATTATTTTGACGATCCAAACTGCATAGGTTGGACCAGACATGGCAATTCTGAACATCCTCTGGGATTGGCAGTTGTTTTGAGCAACAAAGATGACCAGACCAAATCTATGCAGACTTCTTTGCCCAATACAACTTTTGTCGATTATACCGAACACCGAAAACAGTCAGTAGTAACAGATAAAAATGGCTGGGGAGAATTCAGTTGTGATAAGAATTCAGTATCTGTCTGGTTGCCAGAATCAGCACTCTAGTTCCCCTTTTTCGGCTTTTTAGGGGGTTGGTTCTTTTTTGAAGTTTTTTCCCCGGTTTTTGGTTTAGATTTTTTGGTTTTATTTTTATTTGTTTTTTTCTCTTTTTTCTCAGTTTTTTCTAACTTTTCATCTACTGTTTTACCGGAAGTTTCAAGGGGGGAGGCGTCTTTTGTGGCAGCTTGATTTGCTAAAGCTGTTCCATCTTCTACAGGGGTGGAATCAGTGGATTCTATCGGCAGATGTTCACCACTTTCTCCTATTTGCATTCCCAAATCAGATTCTTCGGGATATTCTTTATTGGGAATTCGAATCAACTCTTTGATTGGTTGTTTTACCTTGCCAACTATATAACGTCGGGTTACTCGAATTTTCACAGGGGGTTCCAACTGGTAGTAATAGCCTTTGGTCGTCTGGTGGATCCTGAGGGTTTTGTCGTCGTCTCCCGGGACAAAGTGAGTCCAGTCAGCATCTTTTTGGCCGATTCTGGAGTGTTGGTGACGCTTGAGGATATTGGAAAAGATCCTGAGGGCAAAATGGTTGTAAAGCCGGTGGCAACCATGGGAAAAACCAACTTTGATTGACATGTAGTTGACACTGCCGTGAGTTCTTATACCCCGATCAATATCTTCATCTTTACCATTACGGGTAATGGTAGTGGTATGGGGAGCCATCACCAAGCCATAAGCCGAGGCGTAACTCGGTCCCAGGGTACTCCATTTTACTACTGTCCGGTAGCGACCTTTAATCTTTGCTTTGGTTGTAAGATCCGAAGGTGGTGTTGATTTGGGCGGGAACCAGACTGGTGCGGCAACAATGTATTTCCATTCTTTGGGACCGATATCTGAACTCTTGTATTTCATAAAAATCTGCTTGTCTTTGTATTCTTTTTTCCAGCCTCCAGCAGTGGTTCCTGTGCTGGAAAGCATTATTTTACGACCTTTATATACAGTATAAAGATAAAGATGGGGTAGCATGCCTCTGGGTGCATATTTTCTTTTCCCTTCAGGAGTGTAGGGAATGTCATACCAGACATCTCCAATGGATATCTTGACGAAAAATTCCATGTTATCTGAATAATATTCTGGGAGTGGGGGTAATTTGAAAGCAATTTTCAAATTATTGAAATATTCAGGCGGATGGATTTGAAACCAGGATAAAGCTTTTTCGGGAGTATCTATTCCCAGATCTTCCATGACAAGATCAGTATATTTGCCAATCAGATCCGGACCTTTTTTAACACCGTCTCTGGTTTGAATCTTGGCGGTTCCATCTTCAAATATAGTCAGAGAATGTGCCACTCTGGTGGAAATAACTCTTTTCAGAGACTGGTAATTGTTTTCCAGGAGTGAGTTGCTGAGTTTTTTCCAGATCTTTTTAGTGAGATGACCCCAATTGTAGATTTTATGTTTTTTTTCAAATTTTCTGATGGCACGACGCATATTAAGATTAAAATAGTTTTTGCGAAGGTAATTGGCTTTAGTTATTCCTTCACAGATAAAACGTTTTCTCATTTCATTGACGGCAGCCAGACGATTTTTGGCTCTGATAAAAATCCTCAGCCGGGATGGCAGCTTTTTAGAGGATTGTTCAGCCTTTTTTGCATGTTCAAAGGGTTTTTTTATTCCTTTTCGGCGGGCCCACTTTAAATATTTTTTTCGGGCATGTTTGAAACGGAAAAAATATTTGCGAGGATGGGAGCTGTTGTAGGTCATCTTATTTTCAAGTTGGTTAAAAAGATCAAAATCCAGTTCTCGGGAACATTTCTTTTCGGCATCATTGATAAATCGTTTTTGCAGAACTGAAAGAGTAGGTGGAATTCCGTAAAGCTCAAGATAGTTGTTTTCACCTTTTTTCAGTTTTTTCCCATCCTCGGTAGTGCGATTTTGAGCCAGAGCCAGGAAAGTATCTCGATAATTGTTTTCTTTCTTTTCTCCCGAAGGGGAAGATTGTTCAGTGAAAAGATAAGGTACCCAGTTTTCGCCCAGATCGACAATATGATAATTATCGCCTTCAGTCTTTTCTTTCTCAATATTTTTGCATTCACCGTCACTACAGAAAAGTATCGGATTTTTGATGACTTTCTTCTTCTTTTTTTCTTTTACTCTCTCTTTGTCTTTATCTGTTTCTTGTTTTTGCAGTTCAGTTTTGGAAGGGAATTGATCTTTGACTTTATTCTCTTTATCAATTTTTTCACTTTTTGAGGAACTGCCGCAACTTGTGAAGGAAAATAAAATCAGAATCAAAAAAAAGTTTTTCATTAGTTCACCTTGTTGGTTGGATTTCGGATGTTCAACCCGAATTCAAATGCCACCTGATAGTTTTGTGAATAAAACTGTTTGGAATTGAAACTGTTTGCAAACGATAAATCCAGTTATTTAAAAGGTCAGTGCCCATTTGATCAACAGATTGGCTGATTGAGTAAAACATAGCCTATCAGCGACGGTTTGACAAATTTACCTGAAAATTGGAAACTATCCTGAATCTGTTTGCAAGTTGATGATTTTTGTTTTTTGCAAATTGTTGGAAAATTTGCAATAATTGCTTTTTTTGTAATGGAAATTGAGAGGTAGAGTCATGAAATATGTTATTATTGGTGGTGATGCTGCCGGAATGAGTGCTGCCAGTACTATCAGGAAAAAGCAGCCAGAGAGCAAAGTAATCGTCATGGAAAAAGGAACCGATGTTTCATACGGTGCTTGCGGCATGCCTTATAAATTGGCCAATACTGAGGCAAGTATGGAAGAACTGGTTGTAGTAAGCGCTGCTTCTTTCATCAATAAACGCAAAATAGATCTGCGTCTCAACAATGAGGTTATAGAACTTGATCTTAAAGGAAAAAAAGTAGTTTGTAAGGGAAAAGACAGGGGAAAATATACAGAAAGTTTTGACAAACTTCTGATAGCCACCGGTGCTTCTCCCAGGAGACTGTCTGTAGAAGGAACGGAACTTGATGGCGTTTATTACCTGGGCAATCTTGAAGATGGGCGGGCTCTTTCTGCAAAACTGGACAAACTTGATGGTGGTGAGGTTACAGTTGTGGGCAGCAGTCTGCTTGGTTTGGAAATGATGGAAGCACTTATAGACAGGGGATTCAAGGTAAATGTTATTGAAAGGCTTCAGCTCCCTTTGCCTTTTTTGTCCCAATCTTTCGGTTCCAGGATAATAGACAAGTTGAACAATAAAAATATCAATACTTATTTTGGAGCCGAGTTGCAGGAAATAAGAAAAACTGATAATAATCTGATTGTATCCCTTAAGCAAAATCAAAGCAAACAAGTTGAATTCGAGTCGGATTTTGTGGTTATAGTTGCAGGAGTAGAACCTGCCAGTAAAATCTTTCTTGAAGCGGGTCTGGAGGCTGGTCCTGCCGGTACTATTGCAGTTGATGAATATCTTGGTACTTCAGTTGTTGATATATATGCAGCCGGCGATTGTGCCGATGCCATTCACGGAGTCACTGGGAAAAAAGTTTTTCATCCCCTTGCCCTCAGGGCCAACAGAGCCGGCAAGTTTGCCGCATATAACATGATGGGCAATAAAAAGAAGGTAGCTCCAATCATGGGAACCGCCGGTGCCAAATTTTTTGATCTGGCTTTGGCTTGGACAGGATTGTCGTTAAAAAATGCAAAGGAAGCCGGATTTGACCCGGTAATCCAGGAAATAGAAACTTCTTCTCAAGCTCATTACATGAGAGGAGCCGGTAAAATCAATTATTTCCTGGTTGCCGATCGCCAATCCAAAAAGGTTCTGGGTGGAGGTATCCTCGGACCTTATGGAGCAACTGCCAGACAGATAGATACTCTGGCAGGGGCACTTTATCATCAGGCGACTTTGGAACAGTGTTACGAATACGATTTGCTTTATTCTCCGCCTTTCGGACCGGTTTGGAATGCTTTGCACATAAGTTCTTCCATTTTGCTCAAGAATATTTAACTTAAACTGAATTGCAGTATTCAGAATTTCAGGATCTAACTTATGAATAATGTGTTGATTAAAGGTGGTCTTCTGGTTGACCATCAAAGTGTTTCCCCCCAGGATTTACTCATCCAGGAGGGGCGAATAGCCCATAAAGGTTATGATATCGATCTGCCCCCGGGTACAGCTTTGTTCAATGCTTCCGGTCTGGTGATAATGCCCGGTTTTATCGATATCCATACCCATTTTTCTTTGCCGGTGGGCAAATACACTTCTTCAGATAATTTTGAAAGTGGCACTCGGTCAGCTTTGGCCGGAGGAACAACAACAATTATCGATTACATAACCCCGGACAGGGAAGAAAATCCCCGAGAGGCAATCAAGCGCTGGTTTCACAACTCCAGAACAGCCCATATAGATTATGGTTTCCATCTTTCAATTCCATCTTTCAATGCTGATACTTTCAATGTCATGACCGAGGCGGCGGGACTGGGAATTACCGGGTTCAAAGTATTTCAGGCTTATCCAGACAGATTGATGCTTTCTGATGATAAAATCGGCCTTGTGATGGAACATGCTCGCAAACTCGGCGGGGTTGTTCATGTTCATTCCGAATCGGGTGAACTTATTTCCTCTTTGCAGAAAGAAGCTCTGGCAGAGGGACACAAACATGCGACCTGGCATGAGAAAACCAGACCGGCTTACGGAGAGGGAGAATCAGCTGGCAGAATATTAAATCTGGTGGAAAAGACAGGGTGTCCCACGGTTATTGTTCATATAGGAACCAAAGACGTCATCGATGTTCTCAAACAGGCCAAAAAGAAGAAACTTCCTTTATTTGGAGAAACTTGTCCCCAGTATTTGTGGCTCCATAAAAAGTTTCTTGAACGCAATCAAAATGAGGGTAATCTTTATGTTTGTTCTCCCCCACTGAGAGATTTGGATCATCTCAAAGCCATGTGGGAAAGCTTGATCGATGGTGATCTCCATCTGGTATCTACTGATCATTGCCCCTTTACCAGGGAAGAAAAAACAAAAAACATTGAAAATTTTACAGAAATACCAAATGGTTTGCCCGGAGTTGAAACAAGACCCATCTTGTTGCACAATGGAGCTATTGTTGGTCGTCGTTTTGGATGGAAAAAACTAACCAGGCTTCTTTCCACAGCTCCCGCAATTTTAAGTGGTCTATACCCGCAGAAAGGGAGTCTCCAAATTGGAGCCGATGCAGACTTGGCTGTTTTCAATCCTGAAATTGTTACCAGTCTCAGTGCCAAGGATCTGCATTCTAATTGTGATTACAGCCCCTATGAAGGAATGGTTCTCAAAGGGGGGATTGAATTTGTTTTCAGCAGGGGACGCCTGATTCGGCATGGTGATCAGTTTGAAACAACTTCCGGTCAGGGCAATTATCTTGCCCGCAAGGAAATTAAAGCCGGCGACTTGAATTTAATCAGAATGGAGGACTATCCGTGGGTATTTTCATAATCAGAAACATTAATATTTTAACTTCCTTTGACCAGGGTAAATTTTTCAAGGGGGATCTCAAAATAGACTCAGATACAGGCAAGGTTCTTGCAGTCGGAGAAAATCTCGACTCTGAAAAAACAGAACAAGAGATAGATATGTCTGACAAACTGGTTACGCCCGGGTTAGTTGTAGGTCATCACCATCTCTATTCGGCTCTGGCCCGTGGCATGCCCGCTCCCAGAAAAACTCCTGAAAATTTTCTGGAAACTCTCAAATATCTGTGGTGGATATTGGATCGATCCCTCAATGAGAATACGGTTTATCTCAGTGGCATGGCCGGTTTACTTGGTGCTGCTCGACTCGGAGTAACCGGAGTGATTGATCATCATGCTTCTCCTTCATTTATAGAAGGAAGTCTTTCCACTTTGGCAAAAGCTTTTCGAAATATCGGAATCAGGGGGATGCTTTCCTACGAGGTAACCGACCGTAACGGAAAGGATGAAGGTCTTCGTACCATTCAGGAAAATGCCGATTTTGCCAAAACTGTGGAATCTGACTCTCAACTCAGTGCTGCAGTTGGAGCCCATGCTTCTTTCACTATCAAAGATTCCACCATGGACAGAGTTGGTGTTTTGTGTCACGATACCGGTTTGCCTCTCCATATTCACCTGTTGGAATCCGGGCAGGATCGAACTATTTCCATTGAAAAGTTTGGATATGATCCTCTTACCAGGTTGGAGCAAAGAGGACTGTTGCGGGAGCAGGACATGATCGTACACGGGGTTGATCTCAAGCCGGCAGAATTACAAAAATTAAACAAATTAAACGTTAATTTACTTCATAATCCCCGTTCCAATATGAACAACCGGGTAGGGCGTTCTTCTCTCAAACAGGGAAAATGGGCAATTGGTACCGATGGAATAGATTCTGATATTCTGACCGAAGTTAGAACCTCATTTTTCAGAGGCAGAGAAGATCATCCCCCCATTGATTTTGGCCTGCCACTGAAAATGCTCAAGAGATCTCAACTGATACTGGGTAAATCCCAGGGAATTGAACTATCTGAAATTAAAAAGGGCTCAATAGCTGATTTTACATTTTTCGACTATTATCCTCCCACCCCCCTTAATGCAGATAATTTTGCCGGCCATCTATTTTTCGGTCTTTCCAGTTGGGCTGTTTGTGGAACCATGGTAGGAGGAAAATGGATCATGAAAGACAGAAAAATACTCAGTGTAGACGAAAAAGAAACTACCCAGGCTACGCGACTCGGAGCCAAGGCCCTTTATCTGGAAATGGAGAAATTGCAATGACAGGTCAACAAAAGAAGAATTCTTCAGGAAAGTCTCCGCCGCAAAATTCCAAAAAGAAGTCAAAGAAGCCGCAAAATTCCGAAAAGAAGTCAAAAAAGAAGTCGCCGGCTCAGTCTGCCCCTTCCGCTTCTTCAGATTCTTCTTCTCAGGAAAAAGTGCGTAAAGAGGTTGAAGGTGAACCAGAAAAGAAGAATAGCAGTTCCGGCTCAAATTCCAAAATAAAAGAAGAAAAAGCAAATCTCGGAGATTCCGGAACATCTTCCGAAGAGGATGATGATACAGAACCTGCTCAGGGCAGTATTTTTGGTGCTTTGTTGGGAAAGATGCTTTCCACCGGAGAAAGTCAGATAAAAAGAGCTACCGAGCTCAAATTGCCCCGGGAAGTAATTAATTTTTCCAAAGAACAGATGAAGGGGCTCAAACATGACATGGTAAAAACCGTGGGTAGTGAAGTGAGCCATTTTCTCAAAAATCTAAATTTGGGTAAAGAGCTGGTTAAAGTACTCACCTATCTCACCTTTGAGGTAAAAATGCAGATAAGGCTGGTTCCATCGGATGAAAACAAGTTAAAATTGAAACCGGAATCAAAAATCAAGGTAGTTCCCAAAAAAAATAAAAAACCGAAAGATGATGAGCCGCAAAAATGAGTCCAACCCCTTTGATGAAGCAATATCTCAAAGAGAAAGAACGTTACCCCGATGCTATTTTGTTATTCAGGGTTGGGGATTTTTATGAAATGTTCTATGAAGATGCTGTTACTGCATCGGAAGTTCTGGGAATCGCTCTCACCTCCCGTGATAAAAACAAGGAAAATCCTATTCCTCTTTGTGGAGTTCCCTACCATGCAGTCAAAAACTATCTGAGTCGTCTTCTCAATGAAGGATTTAAAGTTGCAGTCTGTGAACAAGTCGAAGATCCAAGAGAAGCAAAAGGAATAGTCAAACGTGCAGTGACCAGGGTGGTTACTCCGGGACTGATTCTTGATGAAGATCAACTGGAAGCTAAAACATCCAATTATATAGCTGCAATTTACTCCTCCAATCCTCCTGCAGATTATGGCCTGGCGGTGAGTGATATTTCCACTGGAGAATTCAAAGTAGCCCATTTAAATTCTTTCGATGAGGCATCCTCTGAATTGGCCCGAATAAAAGCCCGACAGATAGTTTCAGTTGATTCTGTTCGCAGGCAATTTTCCGATTCCTTTCTGTTCAATGATATTTTGTGGGAAACAGCGGACGAAGAGTTGTTGAATTTGCAGAAAGCTGAAGAATATCTTCAAAAGAGTTCCCGCTCCGTTCCTGAAGAAGTTAAATCCTCCCCAAGTCTCACTATTGCCACAGCTATTTTAATAGCTGAACTGCAGGGAGCACGTCCTGCCGAACCACTTCCGCCGGTACGAATTATTCCATATATTCCCAGTGAATTCATGATTCTTGATGAAAGCACCATCTCCAATCTTGAGCTTTTTGAAACAATTCGAGATGGTTCCAGGCGGGGGGCGTTGATTTCTGTCATGGATCAGAGTGTTACCTCCATGGGTGGTCGCAAACTCAAATCCTGGCTGCTTTATCCCTTGCTTGACATAAAGAAGATAAAAAAAAGGCAGGGAGCGGTTTCCATCCTCATTAAAGCAGCCGATAAACGAGGGCAATTGCGCAATGTTCTTCGGGAACTGCCCGATCTGGAAAGGTTGGCATCCCGGGTGGAACACCGGGTAGCTTCTCCCCGTGATTTGGGCGTTATTCTTGCCGGAATCAGAATTTTGCCGGAGATAGACAAATTGCTTGGAGCTATTGCCAAAGTCAAAGCCAATCAACTTATCTCCCCTGATAAAGATCAACTTGAAGATATCAGGAAAATTCTGGAAAAAACTCTGGTTGATGAACCCCCGGTTTATTTAAAAGACGGAGGAGTTATCAGAAAAGGTTTCAATTCGGAGCTAGACAAATTAATCGATCTTTCCCGGGGCGGGAAAAACAAAATATTGGAAATAGAGAAGCGGGAAAAGGAAAGGACGGGAATTTCATCACTTAAAATAAAATTTAACAAGGTGTTCGGCTATTATATAGAAATTCCCAGAACGAAGTCTGATGAAGTTCCCTCTGATTACATCAGAAAACAAACACTCAAGGCTTCGGAGCGTTTTGTAACTACAGAACTGGCAGAATATGAATCCAGAATTCTTGAGGCTGATGAAAAGCGGATCATTCTTGAAGAAGAGTTATTCCTGGATTTGCGAGAGAAAATTGCAGTTGAAGTTGATAGAATCAAAGATAAAGCTGCTTCTCTGGCAACAATAGATGTTCTTTCTTCTCTGGCTGAAATCGCCCACAAAAAAAACTATGTCAAACCCGAAATTAACAACAGCGACGTGATCGAACTGAAAAAAGCAAGGCATCCGGTTATAGAAACTCTTATGGGACAGGGAGAATTTGTGCCCAACGATATTGAGCTTTCCAATTCCAGTCGCCAGGTAGCAATTATCACCGGACCAAATATGTCAGGTAAATCTACTATTATCAGGCAGACAGCTTTGGCGGTTCTGCTGGCTCAAACCGGCTCTTTTGTTCCGGCCCAAAAGGCACAGATTGGTATTTGCGATCGTATTTTTTCCCGGGTGGGAGCTTCTGATAATATTGCCCGGGGAGAAAGTACTTTCATGGTCGAAATGAAGGAAACCGCCAATATTCTGCAACATTCAACTTCCAGAAGTTTGGTTATTCTGGATGAGATAGGCAGGGGTACCAGCACCTATGATGGCGTTTCCATAGCTTGGGCGGTTGTGGAAGAGATTCATGACACCATTGGAGCACGTACTTTGTTTGCCACCCATTATCACGAGCTTACCGCTCTGAGTGATATAAAACCCAGAATATTCAATGCGGGAGTCAGTGTGAAGGAATGGAAAGATACTATTCTTTTTTTGAGAAAACTGGTAATTGGGGCAGTAAATCGTTCTTATGGAATTCAGGTGGCTTCACTGGCCGGGGTTTCAGAGCGGGTTATCAATCGTGCCAAAGCAATTCTTGACGCTCTACAGCAGGGGAAAAGTCTTACAGTTCCTTTTACCGGAAATCAGGATAAGGAAGAGCAGAATCAGATGGCTCTTTTTCAAGCAGGTTCAGAATCAGGTAAAAGAATCGATGCTGATACGGAAAAATTGATTGATTTCATCAGTGAGATAGATCCTGACAACATAACACCCAAGCAAGCACTTGATTTAATTTATACAATCAAGGAACGACACAAGCAAATCAAGGATTGAGTTTTCACCTCTTGCTGTTTTTTTGATTGTTCACTTTTCCTATCTTCAGGATTTTTTTCTTTATAAAAAGACGAGATAAGTTAAATTTATGATTCAACTTGTAGTTTAAGGCTAAGGTTGATTTTGATAATAAACCTGCTCTTGAGAGCAGGTTAACCTGGAAGGAGGAACTAAATGGCAAAAATTATTTCAGGAAAAGAAGCTGCTACTTTGGTAAAACCAGGCTCCAGTTTGATGTTGTCTGGTTTTTTAGTAGCAGGGGCACCGGTTTATCTAATCGATTGCCTGGTTGAAAACGGTGTTGATTCTCTGCATGTTGTTACTATTTCCACCGATTATGACAACAAGGGAGTTGGACGTCTTATCACCAGCAAACAGATTAAATCTCTGCAGGTTTCACATATAGGAACCAATAGAACTACACAAAAACAATATAAAAACAAAGATATATCCATAGAGTTTGTTCCCCAGGGAATTTTGGTTGAACGGATCAGAACTGCAGGTGCAGGTCTGGGAGGATTTTATTCTCCGGTTGGAGTTGGTACCACAGTAGCTGAAGGCAAGGAAACCCTGGAAGAGAATGGAAAAATTTATATTCTGGAAAGACCGATTTCAGCTGATGTTGCTTTTATTTCAGCCAAAAAGGCCGACAAACTTGGAAATCTTGTTTATCATAGAACAGCCCGCAATTCCAATCCCTCCATGGCTATGGGCGCTACAATCACTGTGGCTGAAGTTGATGAAATTGTTGAACCTGGAGAAATCTCTCCTGAAAGAGTGGGGACTCCCGGTGTTTTTGTTGATTATCTGGTCAAGAAGGGAGAATAAAGATGGATAAAAAACAAAAAAGAGAACGTATTCAAAAGAGAATAGCCAGGGAATTCAAGGACGGCGATTATGTTAATCTTGGCATAGGATTACCTACGGGAGTGGCCGATTTTATTCCTGATGAAGTCACTATTCACTTCCAAAGTGAAAACGGTATAATGGGAGTTGGTCCCAAGCCTCCCGCAGGAGAAGAAATTCCTGATCTCATCAATGCCGGAGGCGGACCGATAACAGCCAAGGATGGTGCCTCTTTTTTTGATTCAGTTACCAGCTTTTCCATTATCAGAGGAGGGCATATTGATTTTACGGTTTTGGGAACTCTTCAGGTTGATGCTCGGGGTAATGTCGCCAATTGGTCGATTCCCGGAAAAATTGTACCCGGAATGGGAGGAGCCATGGATCTTGTTTCCGGTGCAAAACAGGTGATTATCGCCACTTTGCATCTGGACAAATACGGTAAATCCAAAATTATGAAAGAATGTACTCTGCCTCTTACCGGGAAGGGTGTTGTCAATTTGATTGTAACCGATATGGCTGTAATTAAAGTTGTCGAAGACGGCTTGAAACTTATCGATATAGCCGAAGACACTACAATTGAAAAAGTTGTAGAAGCCACTGAGCCCCAATTGATCATCCCCGATAAAGTTGGAATTTTTTCCTGAACCGAACCATCTTACTTCCTTCCTTTTTTCCTCTGAAATTACAGTTCTCACCTTGTATTTTTTTCCAATGGTGCTATTTTGTGATAACTCTACTGCCTAAAACTATATATGAGATTAGCTTATAGCAATTTCGGCTTTATTTCCGAGGAACTAGATATTTTAGAGATTTAGATTTATTTTTTTAATTACAGTCTGGAGTCAATCATGCGCATTTCAACAAGAGTCAGATACGGTACCAGAGCCCTCCTGGAGCTTGAATATGGCGAAAATTTCCCCCCCAAAAGCATAGATCAAATTGTTACGGAACAAAAATTAGCCAAAAAATATCTGGAAAATTTAATGAACAAATTGAAAAAAGGGGGAATTATTAAAAGTATCAGAGGGAAAGGTGGAGGATATAAATTATGTTGTCCTCCGGAAAAGATCAATCTTAAAGATGTTTACCTCGCTCTTGAAGGAGAAAAATACCTGGTTGAATGTCTGGATGAGTCTTATGAGTGTCCCATTCGAGAGGAATGCGTGACTCTTGATGTCTGGGAACAGATTAACGATGCTTTTTTTGAAATCATCGAGCAATACACAGTTGCGGATCTCAAAAAAGAAAAGAAAATCAAGGAGTCGGAACGTGCCAATATGTTTTATATATAAAAAACACAACTTTATCCATAAAGGACAGTAATTATGAACAAATATCAAAAACGACACCCCAAGATAGCCAGGAATATGACTCAGTTGATCGGTAATACTCCCCTGGTTGAAACATCCAATTCCAATAAAAGGCTGGAAGCCAGGATAATTGCCAAGCTTGAATTTTTCAATCCTCTTTCTTCAGTCAAGGATAGACCTGCTTTAGCCATGATTCAACAGGCAGAGGGAGATGGTAAATTGTCTTCCGGAATTACCGTGGTTGAACCCAGCAGTGGCAATACCGGAATTGGTTTGGCCTTTGTCTGTGCAGCCCGAGGTTATGATTTGATCATAGTCATGCCTGATACAATGACCCTCGAAAGAAGGAAATTATTGGCTGCTCTGGGAGCAAAAGTAATTCTCACCGATGGTAAACAAGGGATGAAAGGTGCCATTGACAAAGCTGAAGAACTGGCTGCTTCCAACCAGGATTATCTTATTCTTCAGCAATTTAAAAATCCTGCTAATTCTGAAATCCATAGACAGACTACAGCTCTGGAAATTTTTGAAGATACCGAAGGCAAGGTTGATATTTTCGTAGCAGGAATCGGAACCGGAGGAACCATAACCGGCGTGGGGCAAAAACTCAAAGAATTGCAGCCCGAGGTTAAAATTGTCGCTGTTGAACCCGAAAATTCCGCTGTTTTATCCGGAGAAAAAGCAGGACCTCACAAAATTCAGGGGCTTGGTGCTGGTTTTATTCCTGATATTCTGGAAACAGATGTAATTGATGAAATTATCAAAATAAGCAATGGTGATGCTTTCAAATATGCCCGCAAATTGGCCAGAGAAGAAGGTATTTTTGCCGGCATTTCCAGTGGAGCCGCCATGGCTGCAGCTGTTGAGCTGGCGGAACGACCCGAAAATGAAGGTCTCAACATAGTCGTTATTTTCCCTGATACCGGAGAAAGATACCTCAGTTCACCACTTTATAGTTAGAACTAGTTTAACCCTCAACTAGTTTTATTGCAGGCTGTGGGGGCAATCTATCTGAAAAATTGTAAAAACAGGGGAATGCCATTATATTAGATTTGGTGAAACAAATTTGATGTTAAATGTTTTTGTACAAATCTGGACGGAAGCTTTCGTTTGCAAGCCCAATCCCATGCAGGTACAAGAGGAAACTATGAGATATAAACCCGTAAAATTTAAAGAAATCTATGCTGGTTGGAAAGAATTGCGTATTTTTTATCTGGTTTTGGGAATCAGCGGCACATTTATTCTGATTTCATTTTTAACTGCAATTTTGGAAAGAGGCAGTCCCTTGGCAAAACTACTTCTGGATTTTCAGAAAGTAAGTGTTTCTTCGGTTTTCCCTTATCCCTTTACCATTCAAAATATCATGTGGTTAATGCTTGGAGTGGCTGTTGGTGATGCTTTCTATAGAAATCGCTGTGCCAACAAAGAACGAAATTCAACCAGGTTGAATCTGCTGCCCGAAACCCATAATGAGATTCTTACCCAGGAAAATTTGCCGGAAATCATGGAAAAATCTTATGTTTATTCCGAGAAGGACAAATTATTTCTGGCTAAGTTAATCCATTCCACCGGAATGAGTTTTCAAACCCATGCTTCAGCTCAGCAGGCTCACGAAGTCATGTCTTCCCAAGTTGAACTTGAATTACAGCGCTCTGATCTGAAATATACCCTTTTGCGCTATATCGCCTGGCTTTTGCCGACTTTGGGTTTTATTGGTACCGTGGTTGGAATCTCAGCTTCCCTTGCTTCTCTGGAAGTGGTCAAATCTACTGCAATTGTGCAGGCTGATTCAAGCGAAAAAGAAGCAGCTTTGGGGTCGGTCGAAAAAAGAACTACGCAAAAATCCTCTTCAGAAGAAGTTACCACCAAATTGGGAGTTGCCTTCAATACTACAATCCTGGCTTTGATTATGTCCATTGTAGTTGTGCTTCTTTCTCAGTTTCTGCAAAAAAAAGAGGAACAAATTATCAACGAACAATCGGAATATTGTTTGAAAAATCTGATTGTCAGACTTTACAATCCAGAGGATTAAAAGATTATGAGGCGTAGAAAAAACAAAGAAATCATGGTCTTCAGTATTTCTTTTCTGGATGTGATTGCCTCCGCTCTGGGAGCTATTTTGATTTTGTTTATCATTCAATACAACAAAACCATTGATGCCAAGGTGGAAGTAGAGGAATCGGAGCAGCGTCATAACCAGTGTGCTCAGGTTTTGGAATGGATGTATATCAACGATAATACCAGCAAGGTCAAGGATCAGGTGGTTATTTCCAGGAATTTCAAAAATAGAAAACACAATTCCCTGATTGTTTCTCCCGTTGATACCAACGAAGCCAAGGAAACCGAAAATAATATCTACAAAAAGAAAAACCTGATTCAGCAGGTTGAACCCCGTAAAGTTATTGACAAGCAAGAAAAAAAAGGAAGCAAGAAATCCAAAAAAACAGAGAAAGCCAGCAGGAAAAACAAAACACCGGCAGTAAAAGTCAGGGAAAAACCTGATGAAGATACACAAGAACAGGCAAGTAAACAAAAATCCACTGACAAGGATTTAAAAGTTGATCTGGAAAAAGAGAAAGAAAAACAAAAATCGTCTTCTCCGGCTTTTCCTGATAAAAAAGATAAACAGCAGGTGGATACAGGCAAAGTTGAAAGTGAAAAGCGCAAACCGGGGAAAACGGAGAAAAATCGCCAGAAACTTGCCAAACATAAAGCTGCAGACAAAAAACCACCAGTAAAAGAACAGAAAAAAAAGGCGAAGCCCAAAAAACCGCCAAAACCGAAAACAGGGCATAAAACTCTAGCTACCTGCAAAACCGAGAAGGCAAGTGTCCAAGTTGCTTTTTATGATCATGACGAACCTGACGGTGATACGATCATGGTTTCTTTCAATGGACGTCATGGCACCAAACTCCGATTGGAAAAACGTCCAACAAAATATTTCAAATTCAACCTGCGTCAGGGAAAATACAATATCATCAGTATCAAAAATATCTCCAATGGTTTTTATCCTATCAATACCGCTAATGTCTATGTAAGTGGCTGTGGCAGAGCCAAATGGAAGATAAAAAAGGTGGGAGTGACCAGAGTAATATATATTTACAGGAAATAGGAGTTTATATGTCGACAGTTTCAGTCTTTGGATTTGTTGTTCTGCTGGTTTTTAATACTTTTTCAACTGAACAAGAGGAAGAAAAGGGGAAAACAGATCGGAAAGAAAACAAAAAGCAGGAAACAGTGGAAGTCAAACCGGTTGAAGGTTTTCAAAAGGATGGTTTTTTCAAGGATCAGGACACCAGAAAAGTAAAATTACTTTCTGATGACAGGGGCAAGGGCGAGGTTGTTCCCAGAAATAAAATTGAATTCTCCACCGGAATGGCTGCAGCTGAAGATGTTAAATCTACTCCGGGGCTGAATTTGAATCTGGGATTTTTCTACATGTTTGCCAGAGATTATTGGGCGGGAATAAGTTCCGGATACAGCTTTGCACCTGCGGAGAATGATACTCTTATCCAACAATTGGACTTCAATGGCGAGTTCAGACGTTATTTCATGGCTCACAACAAAGCCAATCGTTTTGTCATGGGACACCTGTTGTTACAATTGGGATATTCCAAATTGTTTTCAGGGGGAGACAACAGCTTGAGCAGCTCTGGTTTGAACACCGGTATCGGAATTGGTTTTACCATTTCCCTGAGTGTAAACTGGTATCTGGGATTGCGTTTTGTTTACAATTTTCCAATTTGGGGAGAAGTTTGTCAGCAAGATGGTGCTGCACCGGAAACTTGTTTTGCAGCCAGAGAAAATAATTTTTATCTGTCCTGGCTTAAGGTAAAGGCAATTTTAAGCTACAGTTTCTGATTATTGGAACTAGTTCCCGTCCCAAAAAGGAAGGTCATCACCTGAACGCGGAATTTTATCTCATCTGCTTTGTCATAACTTCTTGATATAGTGGCAACTATGTCGGCGAAGTTATTCC
>JAWLEA010000186.1:0-4893 GCA_041686345.1 Polyangia bacterium
AGCAGATTAATTCAATTTCCGTCGCCAGACGATGACATCCATTTTTGGGATGGGAACTATCTAAGAGGAGTTCTTTCAGGACAACCTCCGTCACCCTGATAATGGGGAAAGGTTATCGTGGTCCAGCGCACATAATCATAAAGGGTTTGCAATTCAGGAAAGGTGGATAAATCATAGACGGCAGGATCCAAAACTGTGGCAGGAACCTGCTGCAGTTCTTCAAGGGTAACAAAACCATCTTCATCCAGATCGGCATCAATAATGGGTTGTGCCAATCTCTGAATATCCGTATGACGCATGGCAGTAAAAAAGTGATGATCGGCGTGAATAGTCAACTTGATCTGAGCAGTTCCGCCGGAGGGTACTGTCAAACCTACCTGAGAAGGAGTTTTGCAACCTTCAGCTCTGGCAGGGAAAGGAAGCTCCCAGTCCAGAATCACTTCATTTCTGTCCAGACACGGCCTCTGGGGATCTATGGGATTATCTCCTTCAAGATCATAGGGACAAACCTGACCGGAGGGATTGGAAAGAACCATCCGAGTTGAAACTGCCAAGTGATGATCAACCATTTCGTTGAAAAGATCATCGTTGATCTCACCGAGTTTCTGACTGTCCACTCCGGCTGCCAGCATGGAATAACCCACTCTGTCCCAATCACCGGAAGGAACATCGCTGAATTCAGCTATCACCAATCCCGAGGAAGGCGCATTTTTCAAATCTATGACATAATTGTTGTCCATCCTGTACTCTTTGGCGTTTTCCGAGGATTTGGTCACATAGATTTCACCAAGAGAAATGACAAATCTGTCATAACTCAGTGACCAGCCATCATGCATTTTTTCGGGTTCTTCTCCCGCTTCAATACCTTGGGTTATAGTCCATTCCGGTTCAACATACATCTGAATCGAACCGGTTCCGGAATCCTGATCATCGCAACTAATAAACAGCAAATTGACTGCTGTTAAAATAATTAATAAAATTTTCATGATAATTTCCTTAGTTAGTTCCCATCCCAGAAGTGGTGTTTTTGGCTGGATAAGAAGTTTGCCTCAGATGCGCGGAATAACTTCGCCGACATAGTTGACACTATTTCAAGAAGTTATGACAAAGCAGATGAGATGAATTTCCGTATTCAGACAATGACATCCATTTTTGGGATGGGAACTAGTTAGTTCCCATCCCAGAAGTGGTGTTTTTGGCTGGGGAAGAAATTGGATTGAGATGCGCGGAATAACTTTGCAGACACAGTTGCCACTATTTCAAAAAGTTATGACAAAGCAGATTAATCCAATTTCCGTTGCCAGACGATGATATCCATTTTTGGGATGGGAACTAGTTAAATTCAAAAGTAATAATTTGGCCTCCGGCAATGTTATAATATAAGGTGTTATATTGCAGATTACCCGGCTCCATGGTTTTAATCTCACCTTCCCAAGCAGCTATTTTGCCAAATTCAATACCTGCCAGCCAAGCACGGGGATCGGTAACCAACTGCAGGGAGTGTGTCCGGGAAGATACATTAGCTTCAAGTTCAACTCCTCCCACAGACGTAATCCCTTGCTTGGCAGGAATTACATCGATCGCAAATTCAAAATCGAAGGAACTGGCATCTCGGGTTGCATTTCCTTTGAGATATATACTTCTTTTCTCTTTTTCAGGATTGATAAAAACAGGATCACTCTGTGAACTCATCCAGATAAACCCAAAATTATAACCCACAGAATGAATTTGTCCGGTTATTCCAGTTACCATTCCCAGATTCAACTCTTCATCGGAAAGAGCATCAAATTCAGCCGCTCCGGCAAATTCACCCATCACTTCACCACAATCGGTGAGGGAATCTTTGGAAAAGGTGGGCAAATGGGAACATAAAATCAGGTTCCCGAAAACCATCCTGGCTGCTTCGAGTTGAATCTGCCAGCCGTCCCCGGAAGTAAAAGAAGCAGCCTGAGAATTTCCTTGAACTGAAAGGGGATATTCAACCAGTTTTTCCCCGGTATTTGCATCATCACAGGCCGGGATAATAATAATAATAATAATTAATATCAGTTTAAAATAATTCATATCAACTCCAGATATTTTTAGAATTTTATGGCCAAAGTAGCTGTAATCATGCGAGGTTTTCCCGCTACCACATGCCTTTTGGGCAAAGAATTCTGAACATTGGGATCCCACTGGGAAACAAAATTGTATTCCATTTCATGCCATCTGCGATCAAAGAGATTGGAAATTTCAAACTTCAAACTGAGATTTCGATAAAGCACTGTGCAGGAAAGATCCACCAGGTGGATCGGATCTGCCCATTGGGAATAAGGCAGAGGCCTCGATCCGGTATAGGAATAAGTTGCTCCCCACACAGCTTTGAGGCTGTACCCTCTGAATTTAAGCAGATTGTGCCTGTAGCCCAGATCGATTCTGCCCACCAGAGGTGGAATATAAGGAATAAGATCTCCCTTTTTCTGTCCCGGGGTAGGATTATCAGAAGTTGCCAGGGGAGGTCCTTCCAGAACACCTCGGGAATAAGTGAGAGAACCGCTGAAAATCAAACCTTTGAGGGGACGACTCACCAGATAGAGCATGGAACCGTAGCGAGTGGTATCTCCAATGGGTTTAGCCATGGCGGTGGCAGGATCGTAGGAATAATCGTCGGAAAGATATGTATAAAAACCACTTAGTTTCAGATAATATTTATTTCCTCCCCACAGATTCCACTTCAATCCAGTTTCCAATGAATGAACTTTGGCAAAAGGAGTATCTTCACCTTCTTCTAAAGTTCGAGGCGGAGGTGACCGGAAACCCTGTCCATATGCTGTAATCAGCGCCAGCCCCTTAAAAATATGTTTGGATTTATCATCGGGGAAGAGATTGTATTTAAAACTCAAGCGAGGACCATAAAAAATACCCATGGCATCTCGTTTTTTGCCGAGTTCATGATTTTGAACTGTAGGAGTATTATACTGCCAATTGCCCAACTTGTCATTTATTTGATAGGTGAGGGAATCGGCTCTCAATCCTGCTTTCAAATCAAAATATTTGCTGAGAGCAAATTCAGAATCAAGAAAAAGCCCCGCGTTCATTATCTGAATATCTGCATCAAAATTTTTTCTCCAGATAGCATTCTGAGACGGTAAAATCAAATCTTCAGATTGCTCAATCCAGTCACTGCGCACCTGAACTCCATATTTAAAACGGGAATCAAAGCCGAAAATCTTGTGAATGGGAGAAGTATAACTGAACTTGCCTCCCACAGTAGTTGCAAAATTAACCTGCTGGTGCAGATCACCCATACCTTTTAATTCAGGTTTATCGTTAAACCAGAGGGTATATCCGGTAAAATTCTGGCGCAAACGAAAGTTGGTTCGCAAAAAATAGGCTGAAAACTCAAGTTTTTCTTCGGGTTTGGACAATCTCTGCTCAAAACGCATGGAAGCTTCAAAGCGAGAAAAAGAACTTGATTGCGATTGGGCCGTAGGATCGTCATAAGTGTCATAAAAACCAACATCTCCTGATTCAATGTCCTCTAGTTTGAGGACTCCGGGAAGAACACTTCGGGATCCGTAAGCTCCAAGATGAAAAACAGCAAAAGTCCTTGAGCCCAAAACCAGAGCATAACGAGCTGCAACTTTGGCTTGGCGATAACTTCTGTTGGTTCCGAATCCATCACTTTCCCTGAGAGATGCCGCTAAAAAAGTTTCCCGACTTTCACCATCGGGTGCATGAAGCAAAAGCAATCTTCTGGAGTTATAAGAACCATGGGAATATGAAATTCGACTTCCTCTGTTTTCCACTCCGTATTTGAAATAGCCGCTTCCTGCGACGGCAAAATTGCCTTGAACAGGATCATAAACTCCTTCCAGAACATTCAGCGACTGAATTGTTTCCGGAATTAAAAAGTGCATGTCGGCATACCCCTGGGCATGAATATGTCCATCGAGATTAATGGGAACTTCACCGGCCCACATCTCAAAATCCTGCCCGTGACGCGCATTGAAACCTCTGAGGAAAATTGCATTGGCAATACCTTCATTTTGTGGCTTGGCAACATAAAAACCGGGAGCAGCCTTGAGGATATCCCCTCCACTTTTCTTGGGAGTAATGGCAAACACGGCTCTGGTGATTTTGAATTCGCTAACCGGGCGGGATTTTTTCTTTTTGCTTTTATAGGTTGTTACCACTATCTGGTCCTCAGGTTTACGGGACGGATCATCTGAATTATTTGTTTTGTGATTATCTGCTTCCCCTGAATCACTTTCTTTATTACCTTTTGTTTTATTTTTCTTACCATTTACAGAAACATTTTCCCCGGATAATTTGTCTTCCTGTTTATCCTTGTAAGAAACTGGATCAGTTTGTTTATCTTTGCTGTCTCGGGTTGCCCCGGAATTGTCTCCGAGAGCTTTTCCGTCTTTATTTCCGGAAACAGAACCTTTTTGTTCCCCGGACGAAATTTCTTCTTCTTCAATATTCTCTTCTTCATCGGGCAAAGGAGGGAATTCAAAGGGAATCTGCATACTTGCCTTCATGGGTTTTCCCTTGATGACAGCCGGTTTGAAAATCCATTTGGCGACAGCTTTGAGAGCTTCCCGATCAAAGGCTTTTCCACCGGACTTGATTACTTTGGATTTGATCACCTTACCCTGATCTGAAATTTGAACTTCAACCATCAATTTTATCCCAGCAGGGGGAATTTTTGCTCCCGGAGGGTATTCTGCCGGAACAATTTTAACCACTTGGGGAGGAGAAATATCAGACTTTTTCTTTTTTCTCGAATCTTTGGCTGAATTTTTATCAGATGGAGAAGACTCTTTTCTCTTTTTTGCAGTTTTGGTTACACCTGCCGGTACCGGAAAAATCCAGAGTAAACAAGAAATAAAAAGGACATTTATCAGGGGT
>JAWLEA010000049.1:0-21724 GCA_041686345.1 Polyangia bacterium
AATTTGGACTTTTGGGAGGAAAGGGGAGCAAAGAAGAAAACTTGACCTGGTCAAGTTGGGAATACTGCTGGAATGTTTGGGTGGGAAAATTAGGAATATAGGGTTGAGGGGCACTTGACCTGGTCGGGTTTTTTGAAAAGTTGACTGGGAACAGAAGGATTAACCCTGACCTGGTCAAGTTGGGAATACTGCTGAAATGTTTGGGTGGGAAAATTAGGAATATCGGGTTGGGAGGAAGAGGGGCACTTGACCTGGTCGGGTTTTTTGAAAAGTTGACTGGGAACAGAAGGATTAACCCTGAAGCAGAAATATCAATTCTCAATTTATTCTTTACTTGACAAGATATGATCTAATTGGGAATATCTCAACAACAGGAAATTTAAAATTGCAAAATAGGTGGCAATGGTTAAGTTTTAAATATTGCAGGTAAAAAGGATTTACAATGATAAATATATATTGGTTGGCACTTGGTTTGGGGGGTGCCTTTCTCGTTCTTACCACTTTTTTGGGTGGGGATTCAGATAGTGATGGCGATTTCGATGGTGATTTCGATGGCGATCTCGACGGCGATCTTGGCGGCGGTGTAGATCTTGATGTTGAAGGCGGTGGTCTTGAAGGAGACATAGAAGGAGATATAGAAGGAGATGGTGAGGGAGAAAATAGTGTTGATGCAGGTGCTTCTTTGGGAATGCTTGATATTCTTTTTCTGATCAAATCCATCCGATTCTGGACTTTCTTTATTGCCTTTTTTGGATTGACAGGAGTTGGTCTCACCTACATCAGAGGTGACGGCGTGATAACCCTTTCTGTTTCTATTGGCATGGGGCTTTTTTCCGGTTATTCAATTGCTCACCTTTTTCGTTATATGAGTCGCAGCAATGTCAGTTCCGCTGTCAGCGAATCCGATATTATCGGCTCTCCGGCCAAAGTGCTTCTTCCTATCAAACCCGATGACAAGGGTAAAGTCAGAATAATCCTCAAAGGAAGCATCATCGATAAAATAGCTGTTTGTGATGAAGGGGAATATGACCTGGGAGAAGAAGTAACCATTGTCGAAATATTTGGTAACAAAGTAAAAGTCACAGGCAAAAAATAAATTTTCAGGCTGTACCTTTCTCAAAAAAATGGATGTTGCAGCTTTCTACAAGTATTAAAAATATTGGTCCCAAAGAGAATTTTTAACTACCCAGAATGGGTGTTATTGTTGATAATAGAGTTTTTCTTCTTTTCCAATTATCCGGAGTTGCTCCCCTGGTATTTGAAGTGAACTTCTTTCACCAATTACAGTTTTCAGTTAAAAATCTCGGAAATATCATCAATCTGAGTTTTGGTTGTCAGGCACATTTTGCACTGGAGGCCAGATTCAGATTTGCAGTCCCAGGAGGTTCCCATGAATATTGCACCATTTTTATATGGAATTGGCGCTGGAGTAGTTGTTTACATCTTTTTGATGATTATCATCAAAATTTTCTTCTACATCGGCAAACCAAATCAGGTTCTGATCTTTTCAGGTAGAAACCATAAGTACCCTGACGGTACAGTTCGCGGTTATCGTTACGTTATTGGAGGCTGGGCTTTCCGCTGGCCCATAATTGAAGAAGTTTCCTATATGAGTCTGACTGAAATGCCAGTGGGTGTTGAAGTTGATGGAGCTTTTTCCAAAGGTGGAATCAGTATCAATGTCACTGCAATTGCCAACGTAAAAGTTTCATCGAAGATCAATGTACTTGATGCAGCCATTGAGCATTTCCTGGGGCAACCCCAAGATCAAATCAAACATGTTGCCAAAGAAACCCTAGAGGGACACTTGCGTGGAGTACTGGCCACTCTTACTCCGGAGCAAATCAATGAGGATCGTCTCAGTTTTGCCAGCAAAGTTGAAGATGAAGTAATCCCTGATTTTGAAAAATTGGGTTTGCAATTGGACAACTTCAAAATCCAGTCAATTTACGATTCCGAAGGTTATCTCGAGGCCATCGGCAAACTGGAAATAGAGCAAATCAAGAAAAAAGCCAATGTAGCCGAGTCTGACGCCGACAAAACTTCCCGCAATGTCGAGGAAGAATCACAAGGTAAAGCCAAGGCAAGAGCTCAGGAAACTGAGATGAGTATCAAACAGGCCACGAATGAGCTTGATGCATTTATCAATGATGAATTGGCCAAAGTTACTTCGGAAGAAGAAAGAACAAAAGTTGCAGCTCATCAGGCCAGGGCAGAAGCTGAACAGGCGTTGCAAAAAGTAAGAGCCCAACTCGAAGAAAAACGGCGTGAAGTTGAAGAAATTCTTCCTGCCCAGAAAGAAAAAGAAGCTGATGAGATTATAGCTGTGGGTGAAGCTGTCTATTTACAGAAAAAAGGTGAAGCAACAGCCAAGGTTCTTGAAATCATCAATGAAGTATGGAAAGACGCCGGAAATATTGCCCGGGACGTTTATGTGCTGCAGCAGATTGAAGATATTCTCGAAGAAGTTGTGGAGTCTGTCAAAACTCTCAATCTGGGCAAAGTTGTACTTCTTGATGGTGGAGATGGAGAAACTTTAAAACAACACATTCAGTCTTATCCGGCAATGATAAGCGCAGTCATGGAAGAACTCAAAAAGATCACAGGGATCGATATTCCGGATGTGCTTTCCGCTGATAACAAGAAGAGTGTTTTGTCCTCAAGAAGGTATTAATAAGTTCAATTACATGGCCGGATTGTTACAAACATCTGCCATGACAGTTTTATAGAGGTTTTGTTATGTTGACATCAGTAAGTTTTTTAATTGGCGTCATTGTCATACTTGTCGTCATGTTCATATTTATTATCAGAAATATAATACATATCTGCCCACCCAATAAAGTCTACGTTTTTTCAGGGCGTTATCGCAAAGTTCTAATTACTACCAAAGATGGAAAAAAATACCGTAAAAAACTTGGTTACAGAATTATCAAAGGGGGCAAAGGCTTCAGAATGCCACTTTTTGAAACTGTAGATTCCATGGATCTTACTAATATTATGATTGAAGTTGTGGTGGAAGATGCTTTTGCCAAAGGAGCTATTCCCCTTGCCGTTGCTGGTGTTGCCAATGTCAAGATCGCAGGTGAGGAACCCATCATCCGTAATGCCATAGAAAGATTTCTGGGGCGGCCTCGTTCCGATATTATCCGAATTGCCAGAGAAACCCTTGAAGGTAATTTGCGCGGGGTTTTGGCCAAACTTACTCCAGAGCAGGTTAATGAAGACCGCCTGCGTTTTGCTAAAGAACTTCAGGATGAAGCTGATGAAGATCTGGCCAAGTTGGGGCTGATTCTTGATACTCTCAAGATCCAGAATGTTTCAGACAAAGTAAGTTATTTGAGTTCAGTGGGCCGCATCAGAAATGCCGAGGCTCAGCGCAACGCCCGAATGGCAACAGCTCAAAACTGGATTGAAGCTACTTTGAGAGATATTGATAACAAGAAAGAAAAAGAATTAATCAAGGTACAGGTAAGACGCAAAACAATGGAAGCCGAACTGGCCAAACGCATGAAAGATGCTCAGACGAAAAGAGCAGCCATTGTTGCCGATGAAAAGGCCAAGGTTGCAGCTTTGGTAGCTAAGGCCGAGGCTGAACTTGAAATGCAAAAAGCCCGCTATATTCAAAATGAGCATCAATTGGAAGCTGATGTTATCAAACCTGCCAAAGCCAAGGCTGAAGCCGATCGTTCCAAGGCTCAGGGAGCTGTTGCTCAGCAAATAGAAGAAGGTCGCGCCAAGGCGGCTGCTCTCAAAGCTATTATTACCCAATGGAAAGCTTCCGGAAAATATGGAAAAGAGATTTTCCTGCTCCAGAAACTTGAAAAAATTCTGCCTAAAACTCTGGAAGTTCTCAAACAGGTTAAAGTCGACCAACTTACCTATCTTCCCGAAGGCAATTCCCTCGGTGGCAATTCGGCCAAAATTGTAGAAGAGGTCAAAGCCGCTACCGGAGTCGATCTTGCCAAAATTGGAAAAAAACTGGAAGGTAACTAATTTCCTGAAAAAGCTCTGTTTTTCCAGACCTTTTGGTTTTTTTTGTATCCTCCCCTCTGTCACTGGTTTTAGCAACTGGACATTTTTTTGCACTTTTACATATTCCCTCCCTGATTTCTTTCTAGTTCCCATCCCAGAAGTGGTGTTTTTTGGCTGGTGAAGAAATTGGATTGAGATGCGCGGAATAACCACAAGTTACCACTATTTCAAAAAGTTATGACAAAGCTGATTAATTCAATTTCCGTCACCAGACGATGATATCCATTTTTGGAATGGGAACTTTCTATACTTTCTAAAAAAAAAAAAATTTGTTGCTATTTTATCCCAATAATTTTAAATCCAAAACACAATGTTTATTATGATAAATCAAATCCATGTTGTACATATTGTTAATTATGATTTTATTTTTAAAGTTATATAGGGAGTTGCTTATGAAACAGCTAATTATTTTTTTGATTGTATCTTTTGCCTCATTTAATGTCGCAGCCCAGGATAAAACTGAACAGGATAAAACTGAAACCGGAGAAAAAGAACAAAGTAAAACCCAAACCGATGAAAAGTCTGAAAAGTCCGAATCAGACAATACTGAACTGGTGGAAACAAAAACTGAAACAAGTAAAGATGCTTCTACCATTAACCAGCCTTCGTCAACCCCTGTCAAACCTGTCAAGCCAATGCCTGTTGTTGCTAAAACACCGAAAAATAATGATACAAATGATACAAAGGAAGGTGACAATAAGGAAAATGAGGAAATAGATAAAGATTCAAAGGATTCCGATGAAAAAGAAGCAAAAATCAAAGTGGAAGCCAGGGTAAAACATCACAAGTTTTACAATCCAAAAAAGGGAATTTCAATTGGTAAAAAAGGATGGAGACTTGAATTGGGGGGGTTTGTTCGTCTGGATGCTATTTATAATACCGAAAGTGTTTTCATGCTTGATTCCCCGGGTTTCGCTTATCCGGAAGAACAATCCCGAGGTGGAAATCTTTCTTTCAGCGCCAGGGCAACTCGTCTGAGAGCAAATTTCATGGCACCCCGACTTGGCAATTGGAAACCTTCAGCCCTCTATGAAATCGATTTTTACGGTAATCTGCCACAATCCAGTACATCCATCAGACAATCCCAACCCAGAATGAGACTTGCCTATCTCCAGTTAAAAAATTCCGGACTAACCTTGCGAGCAGGTAACGACTGGATGATAGCTGCTCCCAATTTTTCTTCCACCATGGAAATTTTCAACCTCTGGGGTCAGGGAAATATCTGGATGCGATATCCCCAAATCAAAGCTGATTACAAACACTCCATTAACCGCCATTTTCGTTTGGAAGCAGCTGCGTCTGCAGGTAACTCCATGGGAGCTGACGGACCGAAAACAGCACAGGTTAATGATGGAGGAATCGGTGAATTCAGCAAGTTTCCGGTTTTTCAGGCCAGACTTGGAGCCGGTTTCAAACTTCCCGGATCCGGGTGGAGTTCCATCGGAGTCAGTGGTTCCTGGCAAAGACTTGATTTGACAGCTCTTGGTGATGTTCACAATAATGAAGAAGCTGTGACCAATCTTGAAAATGCAGATTCAGATCAACTTGATTCCTATTTTATAGCCGTTGACGCCAAACTCAACTACAGTATCAACAAAGTTAAAATCCAGGGAACTTTTGAATACCACATGGGACAAGCCATTGGCATGTATTGGGGTGGAATTTTGCAAACCTTTGATTTTGTAAAGGAAAGCGGTGGAAATATTGTTGATGCCAACCCCATAAAATCAATCGGCTATTTTGCAGATCTCAAAGTTGTCTTTCCCTGTGGTTTTGGTTTCATGGGAGGTTACGGCATCAACAACATCGATGAAGACGATCTAACTACATCTAATCGCAGTTCCAATCGAATTATCTATGGGGGACTTAGTTACAAGTGGGGACCGGTTATATTCGGACTCGGTGTCAGCAGACTTGATACTGAATATACTGTCGGCAGCGATGGTAAAAATATGACTTTCCACGGTTTTACTACTATTAAATTCTAGCGGTTCACACCGACTTTCCTGCTGATTTTCTAATATCAAATATTGGGGCAATCTTGAATGCATAGTACAAAATTCCCCTTGTTCCAAGCGGCAAAAAGAGCCAAGATGTTTGAATTGCCGTTTTCCTGGGTGGTAAATGCTCCCACAGGTTCGGGCAAAACAACTTTAGCCCTGGAAAAGCTAAAATCCTGCCGCAAATCTTTATTTGTAACTCCACTGAGGGCTCAAGCAAATGAACTTTATCGAGAAAATATCGATGAATTTGAAAATCTGAAACTGGTTACCGGAGGAAAAAAGCTTGGACCTGTTTTTGCCAAGGCCGATCTGATTATTATTACCTGTGAAAGTTTGATGAGAATTATTTCCAACTGGAGAAGAAATTTTTTCTGGTTGGCAAAGGTGGAAATTGCAGTCTTTGATGAAATCCACCTGCTGGAATCTTTTTCCCGTGGCTTCAATTACGAATTGACCATTTCTTGGCTGCTCAGGCTCAATCCCTTTCTGAGAATATGGGCAATGAGTGCCACCACAAGCAAAGATCCCAATTTGCTCAAGTGGTTGCAGGCTGCCTGGCTTTATGATGACCATCGTCCTGTTCCTCTCAGAATTAAAATAGAACGTTATAATTCCGGTGATAAATTTTCGCGGTTGTTGGCTTTTTGTCGAAACAAACCAATGAGAACTCTGGTTTTTGTTCATTCTCGCAACCGGGTAGACAAGTTGGCTGCAGATTTTGCCAAGCAGGGAATATCAACTTGTGTTCACCATGCCGGCCTGGCAGAAGAAAAAAGAGAACAGGTGGAAAAGCAGGTGAGAAAGGGTGAAACAGAAGTTGTTTTTGCAACCCCGACTTTGGAAATGGGTTTGAATTTACCGGTACAGCGTGTAATTCTCTATGATTTGTATTTTAAAAACAAGAACAGGTGGGAATTGCTTTCTCCTCGATCTTTCTGGCAAAGACTGGGACGTGCAGGCCGACCAGGATTGGATAGTACCGGACAGGGAATTGTTTTTATCTCAAATTATGATCGACAAGCCGGAACACTACTGGAAGAAAATTTTCCTCCTCTTCAAACACAATTCAAGCGTGAGAAAATTGAAAATTTCTTGTTTTATGAACTTGGTTTCAATTTTGCCAAAACTGCACCAGAAGTTGCTAGGAATTTCAGGACAACCCTTGCCTGGCATCAGGGTAACAGACCGGAGTTTTGCAAACTTGCTCAAGCTGCCTGCAAACGAGGATTTATCGAAGAAAAAAACCAGCGACTTCAATTGTCGGCCATTGCTCGGGAGGCGGTGAATTCCTTTTTAAGTCCGGCCTATTTTGCTGCAGTTATAACAAAATTTAAAAATGACCTGACAGAAGACGATCTTTTGCTGCTTGGTTTATTATCTCCCGAAATCGAACCTGTGCCTTTATATTTTAAAGAATTGGATTTTTTGGCAGATTCGATTTTGCCACAGTTAAATTCATCTTTGCTGCAAAATAAAAAAATTGAGCTTTTAGATGATTTCAAACTGACATCCCGAAGCTTTTTGAGTATTGTCAAAACACTGTGGTTGCTTAATTTTTACCAGGAAGAAAATTTGGAAAAATTTCCCATTCTTACAGATTTTCCCAGATTGAAATATATGCGTGAATATTTGTTTCGTTTCATCAGTACTGTGGAAAGATGGTTTTGTAAGAATATTTATCAGTTTGGGTCCGATAATTCTGAATCTGAAGAAAAAGAAATGAGGCTCAGGTTTCTTTGTGCCCGGGCGCGGGGTTTTTTATACGGTTTGAGTTCCGAGGCCAGAGAATTGATTTTGATTAAGGGTGTCGGACCAGTTCGAGCTCAAAAATTGATTGTTGCCGGTTTTTGTTCTTTTGATAATTTGTCTGAAGCAAAGCCCAACGAGTTGATCCGACTCAAATTTCCCAAAAAATTATCAAAGCGATTACCGGGAGATGCTTCAGTATTTAAGAATAAACGAAAAAGAATTCCCCGATATGAACAGAAGGCTGTTTTCAGTACTGGTTGTGATTACGAGGAAGGCAGATTAATGAGAGCATTTGAACTTTCAGTTGAAGAAGATGGAGAAGACAGATATCTTCTCAGCGGAGGCAAACAATCTCATCTGGTTTTCAGAGGTGAGTGCGATTGCTTCGATTTTAAAGGGGGAAATTATTGTAAACACCTTATTGCAGTAGATCTTTTTCGAGGAAAAGAAAAAATAGATTTGAAAAGAAAAGAAAAAAAGATAAATCTGTTAACTTGGTGGAGTGGAAAAATATAATAATTGATTTCAGGTATAATACCAAAATATAAGTTGATTCAAAAAAAATACCGATTATCTCGGACTGGGTTTTAATATGCGAAGCAAATTTAATAAATTTTTGAAAAAAGTAGAAAACAACTATAATTTCAATCTGGTTTTCTGGCTTTTTATCTTTTCCATGACCCTGGCTGTGTTTGTGGATGCTGTGATCAGAAAAAGAAGACTTCCTGTTCACCCTTATCTCAAACAATCAACTGAAATCCAGAAAAAATTAGGGAAAAAGCAGATAAAATCTTCCAATCGGCTTTTCATCTATTTTGTTGATGCCTTCCGTTTCAAATATGCTACCAATCCTGAAATCATGCCTTATTTAAATTCTCTCTTGCAAGAGGGAACCTGGGGTAAGGCAAAACCTTGCCTTACCAATATGACCGTTCATTGTGTCGAAGCTGCCTTCAGTGGTATTGATCGTTCTTCTCTTTTATCTTTCGGGGAAGATTTTCATCCTAAAAAATCGAAGAATGTGCATTCCTGGATTCATCAAATGGCAGCAAGAGGATATAAAATTGGAGCAGTTTCAGATTATGTCATAGAAACTCTTTATAGCAATCTACTTGCTGCCAAACATGTTTATAAAAAGGGTGCTTCTCAGTGGGATCTGACCCGCAGGGCTCTCAAATATTTCAATGAAAAAAAGTTTGATGTCAGCATCGTTCACTTGCTGGGAGCCCATGATGTTGGCAGAACCTATGGTGCCGACGGGCCCGAATATATTGAACAATTGCGTGAATCAGATGATATTTTGAAAGAAGTGGTACAATCACTTGGTCCTGATGATACTCTGCTTGTTTTTGGGGATCATGGAATCAATGATGTGGGACAACATACATATAATACCGACACTCCCACTTTTTATCTGTACAGAGGTCCGGATATCAAAAAAAACCAACGGATAGATATTTCCCTCAAGTCCCATTCTTTTTTCCTGAATGTTTTGTTCAAGCTCCCCTTTTATGAAGATTACCAGGGGAAGATGCACTGGTCGGCTTTTACCGCGGAAGCCAAAAAGGATTATGGCAATCCCGAATTATTCAATTTGCAACGCCAGAAGCAAAACCACTCATTTAAGATAAACAGGAAGGAAGCAATTGTCCTTGGGAGCATAGTACTGCTTGCTTTCATCTTTTTCTTCTTGTTCCTGAAAAAGAACAACCGGATACCGGTTACCATATGGTTGCTTTTTCTAAGTGCTGCCACCGTACTGATTTATTTGGGTCAATCCTTTTATTTGCCCCTGTTGCTTTTGGTGCCAATGCTTTTTCTGTTTTGTCGCCATTTCAAATTCAAAACTATCCTGCTGATTGTTCCCTTTATCCTTCTGGCTTTTGTCAAAGCGTATACTTATCGTGATTTTGATATTTTGATTCATGAGTGGAATACAGGTTATTATTATTTTGTTTATCTGTTGCAGACTGCGCTTGCTTTTGCCGTGGTGAACTTTTTCTTTTCCCAAAAAGAATTGGAGTTCAAACTTCTGGCTACGTTGGGGTTGAGTACAGTGTTTTTATTTCTTCTCCATCACCCGACTCTCTACTATTATGGAGTGATCAGGGCAATTCCATTCTACCTGATTCTTTACCTCATGGTAACCGGATTCTTTCTGTACCCCAAACTAGACAGCCTGGAGCGTCGCCTTTTGCTGGGTCTGCTTCTTTTTGGAGTGTTATTTACTGCGAATCAGATTTTCATGTTTGTGGAAAACTTCAGGATTTTCTACTTTAAATTCATGCCTCTGGATTCAACTTCCCTGCTTGATATTGTCTGGTCCCAACTGGCTGTGTGGATGGCTGTTTTTGTTTATGCCCTCTACCATGACAATCTCAATATTAAAATTATGCCTCTTTTAATTTCCGGTGCTTTTCTGCTGACTTGTTTCAGTCTTGATCTGGCAGGTCTTCCTCCTTTATTTTATGCAGGGGTAATGATTGTGTTGTTCATTATTCTGGCAATTCCTCCGGAATTGTTCAGAGTTATCTCCAAGCAGACGATTCTATTTTCCGGAACTGTTCTTTTGCTTCCTTACCTTTATCAGTTTGAACTGGATAAAGTTTATCAGATTTTTGGTCTTGCAGCCATCGGGGGTATTTTTGCCTGGATTTTCAAGAAACATGAAGAAAAAGGAGTTTTATCCAACTTGATTGTTTTGAAAGCAATTCCTCCGGTTCTGCTGGCAATATTAATTTTGGTGGTAGGCTTTGGATTCCGTACCAATGGTATCGATTATAAATTTGCGGTAAAATGGATGCCGGAGCTTTATGAAAAGCTTTGGTATATCATCTTTGTCAGTGATGTATTTAAATATTTTTTGGGAATTCTCTTTCTTATGCTATATTTGGGAAAGAAAAACGGAAGGTCTTTATATAAAAGTGGAGCCAATCTGATGATAGGTTACCAGATATTTTTTGCACCTTTTTTGATTTTTCTCTTTTTGTTTGAGGACAAGGTTCCCCTTATTGTTGATTCCATGGAAGAATTTGTTTATTTTCAAGGAGTCGTTCTTTTTCTGGGGTTGGCGGTTTTTATCCATTCCCACATTTTTATTCGGGAGAGCCCCCATGGAGAAAGTTGACCCTGATTTAATTAATAACGGCAATTACAACAGATTCTCCGTTTTTCCTGTACAGGGTTTTTGTGTTTTCACCCGCGGGATGGTTGCAACTTTCTGTTGTTGCCGGCTGTAATTGCTTGTTGCAGATAATGGAGTTTTATGAAAATTTGTGTTCTTGGAGGTTATGGAACTATCGGTCGCAAGGTGGTTGCAAAGATCCTTGCTCATTCCGACAAAGAAGTTGTGGTGGCCGATCGTATTGAAGAAGATCCGGAATTGGTTTTTCCTGAAGTCTGTGAACGGGTGGAATACATCAAAATCGATGCTTTCAATATAACTTCCATTCAGAGAGCTGTTGCTCATTGTAAAGTTGCAATAAATTGTGTGGGTCCTCACTATCGTTATGGTATTTTAATTGCCAAAGCTATCATAGACAGTGGAGTTGATGGTATTGATCTTTGCAACGATTCTTCATCAATTCCCGGTATCTTGGCCCTTGATTCCTACGCCAAAGAAAGAAATGTTTCTTTTCTTACCGGTCTGGGTTTTTCTCCGGGGCTCAGTAATCTTTTTGTTCTCAAATCCATCCAGAAACTCGACATAGTTAACAGTATAGATATCAATTGGGCTGGAGATATTCTCCATCAAGCAGGTAAAGCCCAACTGGATCATTTTCTTTATCTGGCTAATGAGAAAACTTCTGTTTATCGCAACGGCCTCAGATTTCTCGTTCCTCTTTTCAGTGAAACCCAGGAAACAAGGTTTGCCTGGCCTTTTGGCGAAATGGAAGTTTCTCAGATAGGCAGCCCCGAAATAATAACTCTTCCCGAATATATTTCGGTGGAAAATATCAATGTCAAAGGAGCAATAATCCCCAACTGGATTCAAAAAGCCATCAAATACAGCAAATTCAGCGGACTTACCAAGGATGTGTCCCCACGCAACACAATTTCCCGTTTTTTATATAGAAGCGGTCAGTTATTTTCCATGAAATCTGTTTTAAACGGTAAAGTGGCTCTACAAGTAAGAGTTAAAGGTGAACGCAATGGCGTCAAGATGGCAGTTCAAATGGATGCCGTGGATTATTTTGCTTCTCTGGTTGCCTTGTCGGTATCCACGGGAGCTTTTGCGCTTGCCAGAGGAGAGGTTTATGAAAAAGGAGTTTTCCCCCCGGAAGGATGTTTGAATGAAGATCGTTTTTTGACTGAGATCTCCAGATTGGGATTGGTCTATACTATTTCCGAAAATTTTTCGGCCTGATTTTCTTCTTTAACAGTTAGTTTTACAGGGGATATTACAAAATTGAAAAGTGTAATATTATGCTTTACTTTCATTCAGGATCTGTTAAACAAGATTCCATGCATATTCCAGATGGTTTTATTCACCCAGCAGTAAATATTGGTTCAGCTTTCCTCAGTTTCGGTTTGATTGGATATGGTCTGAGAAAGATTTCCCTTGAACTTGAGGAGAAAACAATTCCGCTTTTTGGAGTGATTGCTGCTTTTCTTTTTTCGGCACAAATGCTCAATTTTCCTGTTGCAGCCGGGACCAGCGGTCATTTTCTAGGGGCTTTTTTTGCCGGGGTTGTACTCGGTCCCCTCAATGGCTTTCTGGTGATGTCACTGGTACTGGCTATTCAGTGTCTTGGATTTGGCGATGGCGGTATCAGTGTTTTGGGAACCAACATAATAAATATGGGGTTGTTCGCCGGAATTTTTCCCTTGTTCCTGTTTAATTTGTCTTTACATTGTTTCAAAGCCGGTAAAAAGTATTTTCTGGCTCTGGCAGCATTTTTCGCCTGGTTTTCAGTTGTTTTCAGTTCACTGATGGTAGCTTTGGAGCTGTGGATAAGCGGAATAACCCCTTTAAAAATTGGTTTGACCGCTATGGTTTCTACCCATGTTTTGATAGGAGTGGGCGAAGGAATAATCACCTTTTTTGCTCTTTCCGGATTGTTGAGTGTGCGTCCGGATCTGGTAAAATTGTGGGAGGATTATTATGAGCAAAACAAATAAACAAAAATTCTCCTGGAAATTTTATTTGGGAATTTTGATTTTTTCAATTTTTCTGTCCGGAATTGGTTCTTTTTTCTTTTCACATACTCATGATGGATTGGAGCGGGCAATACCCGGATTTGAAGAAAAATCCCACCACCATGAACACCACGACCATCACCATCATGGTCATCAAGGTTTAGTGAGAATCTTGGGAACAATCTTGATTTTTGCCTGTTCATCAGGTTCTTTATGGCTGTTAAAAAAAATCAAATCAGACTGATACATTCATTGGAAAAGTTAAAGATTCATGGTGTATAATTCTTTTGATTGGGTTATATTTGTTTTACTTCATGAGCACTACTTTTTTTTCCAATTTGGACAGTCGCTCCAAATTGCTGACAACAATTCTGCATATTTCCTATACTCTGTCCCTTCCTTTTTCATTGAGCCGAGGCTTATTCTTTTCTTTCGCCTTTATTTTTATGCAACTTCTTTTATCAGGTGGATTATGGCACGGGGTCAAAAGAATGTTGCTTGTTCTCCCTTTTTCTGTTTCCACCTCTATTGCTCTGCTTTTATTTCACCAGGAGGGACAGGCGTACGAAATTTTAAATTTCACCATTTATGGTAAAGGATTGGAGAAATTCGTTGTAATTAACTCCAAAGCGTTGTTGTCTTTTTCTTCATTGTTTTTTTTGCAGTTTTCTTCTTCTTTTTCCCGCTTTCTTGCAGCTTTGGCCTGGTTTAAAGTTCCCTCCCTGTTTTTGACTTTATTTGCTTTTACCCGCAGATATATTTCCATTATCGGGGTTGAATTCTCCAGAATGAAAAGAGCTGCAACAGCAAGAGGATTTCAGGGAAAATGGTTCTGGCAGATTGGGTTTATGGGTTCGATGGTTGGTTCTTTATTCCTGCGTAGTTATAATCGCAGTGAAAGAGTTTACCGGGCCATGCTTTCCAGAGGATTCAAGGGTGATTATTCTTTTGTTGAACTCAAATTCAAAAGTGTTGATTTCCTGTATATGCTCTCATCTTTCCTTATTTTCGGAGTATTCTGGCTGTCATGAAAAAAGTCATTAACATCAGAAACCTAAATTTTTCCTTCATTCAGAGCGATTTCAGCAATTGGCAGAAAGTAGAAAAGGGTGAAACCAGTTCAGGCAAGGTTCTGGACAATATTAATCTTGAAGTCGAGTCAGGGGAAAAGGTGGCTCTCATTGGCGAAAATGGAGCGGGTAAATCCACTTTGGTCTATCATCTCAACGGGATCATGGGAGAAAATAAGAGTATTTCCATAGCCGGACTGCCTTTGGAAAAAGCAAATTTTCCCGGGATCAGACAAAAAGTAGGGCTGGTTTTTCAGAATGCCGATGACCAACTTTTTTGCAATACAATTGCCGAGGATATCGGCTTCGGTTTGAAAAATCTTGGTTTCGATAAAAAAAGCAGAAAAAAGAAAATAAGGAATATCTTGCAACAGGTGGGATTGACCGGATTTGAAAACAGAAATCCCGCTCATTTGAGTATGGGTGAGAAAAAACGGGCTGCTATTGCAACTGTTTTGGTAATGGAACCTGAAATTCTGGTTCTCGATGAACCCTTTGCCGGTTTGGATCCCGGGGGTAAATTGAGAATAATCAAAATTATAAATGAATTTACAGGTGCCATAATCATTGTTTCCCACAACTTCCATTTGTTGCGACAAATCTGTGCCAGAACAGTTGTGATGCACCGTGGCAGGATTGAAGGAGATGGTCGGACCGATGAAATTTTTGACGACATTTCACTTTTGCGGAAAACAAACCTTTATTTCCCCTTTTCTTTTTGAATAGTTCCCCTCCCGGCAGTAGTGTTTTTGACTGGTGAAGAAGTTTTGCCTCAGATGTGGAGAAACTTCGCGGACATAGTAGATACTATTTCAAGAAGTTATGACAAAATTGATGAGGTCAAATGCCGTTCTGAGGCGATGAGCTTTTTTTGGGGATGAAAACTGAATAATCAGGATTTTTTCTTTTTCTGTCCGGAAAGATTGTGGCGTTTTTGTGCTGACAGTACAACTTTGCGCAGGCGGATTGATTTGGGAGTAACTTCTACCAGTTCATCATTTTTAATAAAAGTAATGGCTTTTTCCAGAGTCATCGGCTTGATTTTGGTGACCACCACATTGTCATCTTTGCCTGCAGCCCTGATATTAGTCAATTTCTTTTCCTTGCAGATATTGACATTGAGATCATTGAAGCGGTTGTGTTCTCCTACGACCATCCCTTCGTAAACAAGATCTCCAGGTTCTACAAACATGATGCCCCTGGGTTCCAGATTAGAAATAGCGTAGGGCACAGATTTTCCCATTCTGTCAGCTACTATGGAACCACTGAATCGGGTGGTAAAATCTCCGCGATATTTTTCATATCCCTTATACCAGGAATTCATGATGCCGGAACCTTTGGTATCGGTGAGAAATGTGTCACGATAGCCTATGAGGGAACGAGCCGGAATAGAGAATTCCATTTTTACTCTTTCTCCGTTGTTTTCAACTTTAATCAACTGGCCTTTACGTTTCATCAATTTTTCAGTGACTATTCCCATGTGTTCTTCGGGACAATCTATTATTACGTTTTTTATGGGTTCAAGTTTCTCTCCGTTTTCATAGCGGAAATTAACTTCCGGTCTGCCTGCACAAAATTCATATCCTTCCCGGCGCATGGTTTCCATCAGGATGACCATCTGAAATTCTCCTCTGCCTTTGACCAGAAAACTGTCTTTTTCATCAGTTTCTTCCACCTTGATGGAAACATTGAGCAATGTTTCCTTGAAGAGCCTCTGGCGCAATTTGCTTGACTGAACATATTTTCCTTCGATTCCTTTGTAGGGACCTTTGTTGGTTGTGAACAGAACATGAACAGTGGGTTCGTCAACGGTGATTCTTTCGAGTTTTACAGGTTCATCTCGATGACAGATGGTGTCTCCGATATTTACATCTTCAATTCCCGCCAAAACTATTATATCACCCGCGTGAGCCTTTTCCACCGGAGCTATCTCTGTTCCTTTGTAGTTTTGGAGTTTGGAAACTCTCAAGGGTTTGGTTTCTTCTTTACCCATGCAAATCAGATCATCATTGGCCCGGGCTGAGCCGTTGGCGATTTTGCCGATGGCCAGTCTACCCAGGTAATCATTGTAACCGAGATCTGAAACCAACATCTGGAAAGGGGCATTTTCGTCATGAGCTGGAGGAGGAACTTTTTCAAGGATAGTTTCAAAAAGCAGGAAAAGATTGTCTTCCATTTCTTCAGGGTTTGTGGAAATTTGGCCGTTTTTTCCTATGGCGTAAAGAGGGGTGAATTCAAGTTGTTCTTCGGTGGCGTTGAGGTCGATAAAAAGATCATGGATTTCATTGAGCACTTCGGCAGTGCGACTGTCTTTCCGATCGATTTTGTTGATAACCACAATCAGTTCCAGATTTTGTTCCAGGGCTTTATCCAGAACAAACCGCGTCTGGGGCAGAGGACCTTCCGAGGCATCTACCAGCACAACGGCACCATCGGCCATGGAAAGAGCTCGTTCAACTTCTCCGCCAAAATCAGCATGACCTGGAGTGTCAATTATATTGATCTTCACATCATTCCAGACAACGGAACAATTTTTGGCAGCTATGGTGATGCCTCTTTCTTTTTCAAGATCCATATTGTCCATAACCCGTTCCGGTTCATTTTGATTGGCTCTGAAAATGCCGCTTTGGCTGAACATGTTATCGATTAAAGTGGTTTTTCCATGGTCAACATGGGCGATAATGGCAATATTTCTAATTTTTTCATTGAACTTCATGCTTGTTTTGTCCTTACCGGCTGCTGAAATAAATTGACAACCCCTGAAAACTGATGAGTTTTTTGCAAAAAATAAGAACTGGTCAGTGCAGCCATGGGAATGAAAATTTTCGTGTGATTCCAGAAAACCGGGTATTTTGTGAAAAGTCCGGCAATGGATAATCGCCTTGTGAGGAATTTCCTGCTCTTTGTAAGTTTGGAGGAAGATTCCTGAAAATTCAGGCAGGAAACTTGAATTAACAGAATCATAAGAAAAAGCAACGATTTTGATAATTAATCCGGAGGAAGGGAGACCCGATTATTCGGTTTTTGTCTTAGAAAGCGTCTACGTTCAGGTATATAAGGAGAAGTGACTTTAAGGATATAGTCTGTTATTATAAATTTTGAATTTAAATTCATCCAGAATCATTCCACCTTATTCGAATATTTTAAGGAGTTCAATTATGTCTTTTCGCCTTGCTATGGCTTTTCTTTGTGTTTTTCTTCTTTTTTTCACTTCAACTTCAGGTAAAGTTTACGGAAGTGATAACTCCCAATCCGAAGCTTCAGGTAAAACAAAAAAGGAACCGGCTCCAGTCAAGGAGTCTATCCCTTTCAAATCCATGTTTAACCAGGGAGTTATCCAGGCAGGTTTCAGTTTCAACTACTTTTTTAGAAATTTTGATTTTGAAGTAGAATCAGAAGGATATGATTTTGAACGCAAAATAACTACCATGGGCTTTTCGGCAAATTTGGGTTATTTTATTGTGGAAGCCTTGAGTTTGTTTACAGATTTTTCCTATTCCAGTTATGATCAACAACAGGAAAGCTTTGGTTACAGAATTGTGGAAGCGGCAATTTCAGGAGGATTACATTATTATCATTTCCTTAACCCAAATCTTTTTCTGGTTTCAGGTGTTGGATTTTTTTATCACCATCGCAATTCTCAGGATCTGAGTTTCGCTGATTATTTTGGAGGATTAGTGGATCTGAGTGTCGGGATTCCGTTAAATTCATATGTTGCAGTGGAAGCAGGTTGCCGAGTCAGGTATCTTTTTAGCGGCGAAGCTGAAGAAGATTCTTTTAATAGCGCAAATCTAAGTGGATATGGCTTTGAAGGCAGATTGGCTTTGCAGATATTTTTTTAATTCAAAATGCAAAATTACGGTTAATATTTTATACTTTTTTTGTTACAATCAAAGAGTATAAAAAGACTTCGATTACCAAAAAATCCTGTAATTCTTTTGTCAGGTAACTTGGTTTTATTATCAGATTTGTCAGGGTAATTTTATGAAAGAAACTCCTTTTCCAGTAGGTATGGTACTGGAAAATAAATTTCGTCTGGAAAAGCTTGTTGGAATGGGTGCTGCGGGAGTAGTATATCTAGGGTACGATCTTTTTCTGCAAAGACATGTTGCCATCAAGGTTCTCAGAACCAAAGCCAGTTATGATCGGGAGCACATCAAAAAATTCCGTCAGGAAGCCATTACCATGGCAACCATTAAACACCTCAATATTGTTCAAATCTTCTCTTTTGGCGAAAAAGACGGCTACTATTATTTTGTCATGGAATATATTGCCGGTCAGACTCTCGAGGTTTTTTTGCAGGATTTTTACCAAGGTGATAATAAATTTCTTTCTCTTGATGTTGCCATTGGTCTGATATCACAGATTTGCAGCGGACTCAGTGCTGTTCACAACAAAGGAATCGCCCACCGGGATGTAAAGCCCGGCAATGTGCTGATCTCCAAAGATGATTACCATATAGCTCTGACAGACTTTGGCCTCACTTCATTGACTTCTTCTCCCGAGAACAATAAATATGTCGAAGGAACTCCTCTGTATCTCGCTCCCGAAAGAATCAAATCCGGCAAGGAACATTTGCAATTTGCCAATCTCTCCGATATTTATGCAGTTGGTTGTGTGTTTTACGAAATGCTTTCGGGTCAACCGCCCTATTATAGTAAAAATGTAGTCCAACTTCTTTCCAAGCATCTGTCTTCTCCCATTCCCAATATTTCTGAAAAACGCCCGGAACTTCCCATCTATGTGGACCGCATCATCAACAAAGCAATGGCCAAGGATCCCAAAAACAGATATCAAAGCTGTAAGGAGTTCAAAAAAGATCTTCTCAACGCCAGGATGCCCCAAAACAAAATTCAGAGAAAACAGCAGATGGTGCTGGTTTTTGATGATGGCGAGACTGGAACAAAAATCAATGATTTTTTTTCCCAGTTGAGTGCAATCATCGAAGTTGCTCTTATTTGGGATTATAAAAACGGAATTGATTTAGCTTTCAGTGAAAAGCCTGATGCTATAGTTGTGATCGAACGCTCTGATTTTTCTCTTTTGGAGTTATGTTCTATTTTAAGTGAATTGAAAATTCCCATTTATCTTTTCATTGGTGATGGAAGCAGTTCCAAGGTTTTTATCTACAGGGAACTGGGAGTGGAAGGAATTTATTCTTCAACCCTTGATATAGATAAAATGGGAAAGCAGATTATCAACAAAATTCTTTAAAACCAGCCCATTCCTTTTCCGGCTTTCTGGTTTGTTGTTACCAGTACCGGATTGGGAGCGGTATGAATTGTAAATTCATCCTTGTTTTCAGAGTCGGTAATTTCGAGGAATCTTGAAGAAAAAAGATGTAATTTATTCAGGGGGGAGACGATTACAGGTATATCTCCGGACCAACTGCCAGGGGGTGAATTTTCAGAATAAATAACTGTAATAGCGGGATGTTTCAGTAATTCTGCCATGGAACCGCTGCTCAGGGATTTAATATCTTTAACTGCCAACAATGCTCCATATCCTTTGCAATGCAGATATTGAAGCAGGTGATTGAGCTTTTTGCGAGCAAGGAGGGAGTCTTTTTTAAGGTGGATTAAGTATCTGATAATGCCACTGCCAGTTCCAACAACTTCTTTGCTGTTGAAAAGCTGTTTTATATTGGCAAGTTCGGGAAAGTCAAAGGGGACTTTGGTGAAAGGAGGAGTGAAGGTTCTGATTGAATTGAGATAGACTGTATTTTCACCCTTGTTCATTTCGGGCTGGAGACAAAACAGCAGGCGAAATGGAGTCTGCAGTTCATCCCAGAGTCTCTGGCAGATTATGCTGGTGTAACGACTGAGATCAGAATCGGAAGTAGCCAGATATTGTTTCTTTTGTTTGGTTTTTTGTTTTTCAACCATGCTTTCGGTGATTATGGGCAGGTTTTTGGTGCCGTGAGTTTTGGCCAAATGGCTGGAAATAGAGATCAATTTACTTTTTTGGGGATCAAAAGCCAGCAGAGTATCCGGACCGGCTTCGATAGCTTGTCCGGGGATGAATTCCACCGGAACTGGAAATTTTTTGTGGGCGGGATCCCAGATTCCGCCGGAACAAAGTCCATGGAAGGAATTTTTGTTTTCAGCCCAGAGGACAACAGAAAGATCGGGATAGTAAAAACTGCCCCGATGAGGAAGTTCCGGTTCGGAAATCATGATGGTGGCCATCTGGTCTTCGTGAGGCAAGGTCAGGATCTTGAAAAAAGCTTTTGAGAGTTTTGACAGTGATTGGGCCCAGATATTTTTGATTGCCGAGGATAGAACACTGAATCTGGTTTGCAGGTTTGCCGGAGGATCCATGATGAATCTGGGTTGAAACATCTTGTAAGCAGCAGGCAGTCCCATATCTTCACTGTTCAAAATCCCTCTGATCACAAGGGGGCCTGGAATTTTGTTCTGGAGGAACTTCTTGAGATTTTTGGCCAGATTTTCAGGAAGAGGATAGCGTTTCAACTCGTTGCTGATGTTGTTGTCGTGTTCAGTTGAAGTAAGCCAGTTGAGGTTGTTTTTGTCGATAAATTCCCAGCCGGAATAATGGGAAATTACTTTAAGCTTTGGGATTTTTGTTTTAAAGGGAAGATTGTGGCAGATTTTATCACATCTTTTGTCGAGAAAATGCAGAGTTCTGATTCTGCCAAAATATTTTTCTCCATCGGGTGAATCAAGGAAGGAAATAAAGTTTTTTTCCATTGATATTCTCCTGTTATATACATTCCCAATTAAAACTGGTAATTAAAATCGTAAATCTGAAATTATAATTCAAGTTTACAATCTCAGTTTGGAAAGGGATGGATAATATTTGGAACTAATTTTATGCGAATGATACTAATAGAAATAGGATATTTTGATTTAGAAGTAAAGGAGGCGGGTGATATTTTCTTTTTCCCAGCGCTTGGCTTTGATGAAAAATTCGTATTTGCGTTCGGCCTGATGGAACTCCTGGGTGTGATATCGGCGACGTCCGTTGACTTCCGGAGCACCGAATACCTGGTGGAGCATTTCATGATAAATTATTGATTCAATAAAAAAATCAGGGACAAATTTGCGATCGAGGGAACAGTGTATACGAATAATTTTATCTTCAACCGAGTAGGTTCCCATTTTGACGGTCTTGTGATGCCGGGGAATTCCGGTCAGAATCCTGCCCCAGGTGATTTTAGCCTTGATTTTATTGTTGAAATATTTTTTGTTTAATTTGTTAAACAATTTTTGGAGGTTGTGATAATTGCCCTGAGTTCTGATTTTGGGCTTGTTTTTTATGGGAGGAGCTTCCCTGATCATATATTCGTTGCGATCTATATATTCTTCAAGAATTTCAGAACTGGCTTCGTCAGCATTTTCGATATAGCGAGCCAGGGCTTTGATAGTAAAGAAATCGCCTTTGATGAACATATGATGAATTCTGACTTTGTGAACACCTTTGACCTTTTTTACTGAAATAATCGAACTGCGGTTGTCAGTGATGGTGAGATCGAGCTTGCCTTGCATGTGGGCTGCTATTCGATTGTGAAGGTTGCGGGTTTCTGTTTGGTTGAACTTGTTGGGGAAGGGCAGAGGTTTCTGTTGCAGCTTTGGCAATGAATTTTCATCGGTTATCGGTTTGGGCCGGGCGGCTATTCTTCCGGGCAGTTTTCCCCTTTGCCGTTTTTTACGGATGAGTTTAAGTCGTTGTTGACTATTGTAAGGAAAACAGAATGATCTCTGGTGAAGA
>JAWLEA010000187.1:0-4836 GCA_041686345.1 Polyangia bacterium
AATTTTATTTGGAATCGTTTTTATGTTTTGGAGCGGGAGGTTGAGGGGTTGGACTGAAACATTTTCGACATCTGGCCTCGTATGCTTCAGAATCACCCACAAGAATACGACCTTCGCCACCGGTGGAAAGTCTTTGGCTGCGGCAGGCGGGGTTACCACAAACAAGACAGATTGCGAGGAGTTTGGTGATATATTCAGCTTGTGCCATTAAACTGGCAACATTCTGAAAAGGTTGTGCCTTGAAATCAAGATCAAGTCCGGTGGCGATAACTCTTTTGCCGGTGTCGGCGAGAGTATTGACAACTTCGACAATGCTATCAGGAAAAAACTGAACTTCATCAATACCTATGACTTTATATTGTTTTGCTTTTTCCAGAATAAGCTGAGGATCTTCAATTGCCAGGGAATGGATCTGGCTTTTGTTGCGTGAGACTACTTTGGTTTTTGAAAAACGATCGTCAATCAGGGGTTTGAAAACAAAGACATCTTGTTTGGCATACCGTGCCCTGTTCAATCTGCGAATTAATTCTTCAGTTTTTCCACTGAACATGGGGCCGACGATCATTTCAATCCAGCCGGTGTTTACAGGTGTAGAATAAATCATGAGTTCTTTTTATCACAAATAATTTTATCGGGTAAGCTGAAATTGAGAAAACTTCTCAGGATTGAACGCAGGTTTTATTATTGAAAAGATGGAAATTCGGTTTATAATAGCGTGAATCTTGCCTTGCTCATACCATACAGGAAACAGTTCATGCAAAAAACTATAAATATATTTTTGATTTTCTTTATCGGGACTTTGGTTTCCTGTGATTTTTCCAACCAAAACCAATCAGAACTTGTTGAAGATGCAGGTTTTGATTCCAATAATAATCAAGATGCTCTTTCTGATACTGATGCCGAAGATGGAGGAGATCAGGTTGATCCTCGCTGGTATGAACCGGATCCTGAAGGCAGGGTTACTGAAAACAACAAAATCGATTTTACTCCCGAGATGATAATTATCTCACCTGAATCATTTGCAGAACCATGGAAGGAATATGCAGCCTTTAGGACAATAGTTGGTGTTAAGACAAAAGTTGTAACCTTAGACTATATTCAGGAGAATTATCAGGGAGTTGACCAGGCCGAAAAGGTGCGAAACTATTTGTTGCAACAATACCAGGAAAAGGGGCTCAGATTCGCTCTAATGGGAGGTGACGCTTCTTTTGTCCCTTACAGAAGAATAGTCAACGAAATTTATCTAGATGCTCAGTACAGTTCCAATGCGCCTTCTCAAACTTATTTTTCAAACCTGGAAGTAGATTTTGACGCTGATTTGGACGAAATATATGGTGAAAGAGGTGACGATTTATCGCTTTTTGAACTGAGGAATCCCAATCTAGCCGTAGGAAGAGTTCCAAGTGGCAATCACGATGAAATATTCAATTATCGTTTGAAAGCAGGGAACTATGTAAATGCTTACAATGGAAGAGTTGAGTTTCCACTTCTGCTTTCAGATATTGCCACTACTATTCCCATTGTTGGAGATGTTGACGGGGCTGAAGGTATTGAAACTACTGTACAGGAATACTTTCCTTCTTCTTTCAGCAATAATTCAGAGAAGCTTTATGCTACTGCCACCGCAGTGGAGCGATATGGAGGAGAGACAGGAACAGAAGAAAACATTAGACAGAGCATGAACTCTGGGTTTCCCCTTGTTTTTCACAATGGGCATGGTTCTCACGGCTGGTTTACCAATATTCTTTCATCTGAATTTATTGAAACACTCACAAATGAAATTGCCGCTGTTTTTGTAACCTGTGCCTGTCTTGCCGGTAATTATGCTGATGTAGCCACAACTTCAACTTTCGAAGGATGGAGTGAACAGGAACCGGAAAATGATTCTGCAGGTGAATTATACATAAATGGCCTTTTTGGGGGAATCGCCTATATCGGTAATGTTGCCACCGGGCTTGGAGCTTTTGGCGGTTCCCAATTTTTGCATGCTTTTTTCGCCGGTGTATTTCAAGAAGGAATTACCCATCTGGGTGAAGCTTTTAATTACGGTCGTCGCTTTATGTCTGATTCAGGCTGGGAAATTCCTGTTCTCCCGGTGGAGATGACAGATGACAGTGAGTGGTGGACCCATCACGCTATTATTTTGCTGGGTGATCCTTCAATTAAACTCCAGGTTGAGCAATTACCTTATTTGCAAGTTGAAATCCCGGATACATTTACTTTTGGATACAATGAGATGAATATTGTTGTAAAAGATGAAAGAGGTAATCCTCTCGAAGGTTCCCGAGTCTTTCTATACAAAGTAGATGATTTTTATCTCGAGGCAACTACAGATCAACAGGGAAATGCCTTTTTTGGTTTTCTGCCTTATGCCCCCAGACAGATTGAAGTTGGGGTTGTTCATGAAGGATTTCATTCTTTCAGTTCTATTATTTTGCCTGAATGAATTGTAAATCATTAACAGATTAATCTTGCAATAAAACCCAATTCTGATACCTCTGTTTTCCGACAAGTGGGTTTTGCAAGTTTTTGTTTTAGTTGATCTATCTGGTTTCCATCCTCAAAAGGAAGTTCTTGTTAAGTTACAACATTTTATGATTGGAATAGTTGAGTAGTATATGAATCAGGAATATAGTGATCCCGAAGAAATTATCGGAACCTTTATTGGAAATTACAAGATAATGGATTTATTGGGATCCGGAGCATTTGGCGATGTTTTTCTTGGCAGACACCCCTCAATTGAAAGGGAAGTTGCCATTAAAGTTCTCGATGGGTTTCTTTCCAGAGATCCGGAAATAGTTCAGCGCTTCAAAGATGAAGCCCGCTCGGTAAATATAATCAAACATCCCAATATTATACAAATATTTGATTTTGGACAGTTGGAAGACGGTCGTCAGTATTTCATTATGGAGTTACTGCATGGCAAAGAACTGGGTGAGTTACTCGAAGAGAAAAAAACTCTTTCTGTCAGAGAAACCATGATCATTGCCAAGCAGGTACTCAGTGGTTTGGAAGTGGCCCATAAACTCGGAATTATCCATCGTGATCTGAAGCCTGACAATATTTTTGTTTCCATGAAGGGAGATTTTCCCGAAATCAAGATACTGGATTTCGGGATTGCCAAATTATTGGGTGAAGCTGCCCGCTCCAAAGCTTCTACTGGCAGAGGACTGGTAATGGGAACACCTCTTTACATGTCGCCGGAACAGGCATCCGGCAGTATTGAGGAGATCGCCCCTCCCAGTGATCTTTATTCTTTCGGGATAATCATGTTTAAAATGCTGTCAGGTCAATATCCCATCAATGCCGAAACACCAAGAAAACTGCTGTTCAAGCAGGTATCTGAACCTCCTCTCAAATTATCTGAGATTACCAGGGGAATTCCTGAAAAATTTTGTAAAGTGATCGATCGCACTTTGGAAAAGGAACCTGAAAATCGACCCCAAAGTGCAAAGGAATTATATAATCAGTTAAAAAAAGCTGCTGCTTTGATCTCATCTGATCTCATCAAAGAACTTACAGATCTTGATGAAACTCAAAAATTCAATCTTGAACTTGAAGAGGCAAGAAAAACCCTTGAACCGGAATTGGACGATCCAGAATATGTCGAACCCCAGAACAATAAAGGTTCACTTTTGTTTTATCTGCTTCTGCTGATAATGCTTTTGCTGGCTCTGGGTGCAGGATTCGTTATTTGGAAACGAGTTGTTCACCATTTGAACAAGAACAACCAGGAAGCGGTTCAATTTAATCTTCCCGCCGTCATGAATTCCAAACCTTCGGGGCAGGTCGATAAAAAAGCAATGCAACATAAAAGGCAAAGAAAAGCTTCCAGGAAATTGGAGTTGACATCAAGGCAACCGGGAGTAACTGCAGATATATTTATTAATGATCAACTTATCAGAAACAAAGTTTCTTTACCTGTTACAATGCAAATCAAAGATGGTGCCAAGGTTTCTCTGCAGGCTTATAAAAAAGGATATGAAGCTCAAAGCCATTCCTTCAAAATAGATAGTGATATTGAAATTAATCTTACCTGGAAATAGAAATGATGTTTCAGTGATAACTCACCTGTTCAAAAAAAATGTTTGTTGTATAATTGTCATGAATCTAATAATCCACAAGGGGGGGGTGGCTGTGGTTGGAATTGGATTGAAAAGGTAATTAATTTATTCAAGCTAAGAACTGCAGACGATAATATTCTTATTTATAACAAACGCATGGAGTTTTTTTATGCCTGGTGATTATCCTTCTGTCGTTATTTATGGAACTGGCGGTCATGCCAAAATAGTTTATGATATTCTGAATCTTAAAAAGGTTCCGGTTGCCGGTTTTTTATCTGAACAACAAGTAGATATAAATCAACATTTTCTCAGTCGTCCGATATTTGGAACTGAAAAAAAACTAAAACTTGAAAACAAACCTTTTGACGCAGCAGTTGTGGCTCTTGGAGATTCAGAGAAAAGAAAAAAGATATCCGATATTTTCAGAAAGCATAAAATCCCCCTGTTTACTGCCGTTCATCCTCAAGCTGTAATTTCAAGGGGAGTAAAATTCAGTAGAGGTTGTATTATTTGTGGTGGTGCTTTTATAGGTCCCGATGTTACTTTGGGAGAAAGTGTTGTTATCAACAGTGGAGCAGTTATAGAATATCAATGCAAACTTGGTAATTTCAGCCGGGTGTCTGCCGGTGCTGTTTTATGCAGTTCAGTTGTATTGAAAAATAGAGTTTTTGTTGGAGCTGGAGCTACTGTTATTGACGGGATAAACATTGAAGAAAAATCTATTGTTGGAGCTGGAGCTGTAGTAACCGGCAATGTAAAAAGCGGGCAATTG
>JAWLEA010000050.1:0-21414 GCA_041686345.1 Polyangia bacterium
ACTAAATATCAGAAGTTTTTTTAAAAGCAAAATATTCAACCCCAAAACTTTTTTTGCCAACTCCCTGTGGAAAAAACAAATACCTGAAATCAAAAATTTTATTGATAAAATTTCTGAACCTTTTGCCCTGCTGGACAATTATCAATTTAATCTGAACTTCAAAAGCAATCAATTTCTATTATCTAATCGTCTCAACTGGATTTCCATTTATAAAACTTCTGATTATTTTAAAAATTGTACAAATTGCAAATATCCGGAAATAATTGCCAGACAACCGATAACTTTTACCATGTCCCCTCTCAATAAAAAGATATTTCTTGCTCTGGTTGATTTTCTCAAAACCAAGCTTCCTGAAATCAAACACCTTATACCCATAATAAATAATTTCAATAACCTTGCCCTGGGAATAAAACTGAATAATGAAGCAAAAATTGATAAACTTGAAGCATACATAAAACTTAAATCTACTGACTGGAACAACAACAAAAGTTTACAGAAGTTTGTCAAACCACTTTGCAAAAAAGTATCCTTTCTCAATTGCCAAACTATCGATGAAGATTCCATCGTTTTAAATAATACAAATCAGCAGGACTTTCCTGTAGAATATAAATTGATGATTAACAACGACAATCTCAGGATCAGTTCTTCCAACTTCAATTCTGATCTTTCAAAAATATCCCACGGAATTTTGAATTTTGGAATTACCGGACAACAAGTCAAAACCCTTTTGGGATCTGATTCTCAAGTATCAGAAACAAAAACAGAAAAAATGACTCTTCACCTGGCATCCGGCAAACATCACCTTGATCTGCAGATTAAACTCCCCGCTTCCTTTTTACAGTTTTTATTTTAAAATATCATAAAATTATTATTTCTTTTTATTTTTGCGATATCCTTTTTTGCTGGCAATCTGATAGAGTTTTTTTTCGGCTTTGGTCTGCAATTGTCTGACTCTTTCCCGTGTAATATCAAAATAATCACCAACTTTTTGCAGAGTGCTGGATTCTTTACCTCCAAGTCCATACCTCATTTCAATGATCATTCTTTCCCTTGGTTTCAATTCTGAAATAATATCGCTGATAAGTATCTTGTCGAATTCTTTGGATACTTCTTCTTCAGGGGTAATTGTCTGCTTATCCGGAATAAGCTTTTGCAGAGTATCGTCATTCTGATTATCCCCCAGAGGCCTGTCCATGGAAATAGTATTTTGTGTTCTGCGCATGATATAGTTGACTTTCTCTACTGGAATACCAACTTCGTCAGCTACTTCCTTTATGGTGGGCTTGCGATTTTCTTCTTCCATGGTTCTGGTAATAACTTTTATTATTTTGTTTTTTTCTTCTCTTACATGTCCGGGAATCCGAATAGTTGATCCTTGATTGGCTACCGCTCGATTAAGATTGTGTTTAATCCACCAAGTTGCATAAGTTGCCAATCTTGATCCTTTTGAAGGATCAAAACGCTCAACTGCTCTTAATAATCCAATATTTCCTTCACCGATGAGATCAACCAGATCAACCCCTTGGTTTCGATATTTGCGGGCGAAATAAATAACCAGTCTCTGGTTGGAAATAATAAGATTTTCTCTGTTACTTAAAAATTCATGTTCTTTTTTGAAAAATTTTTGGGAGATCTCTTTGTAACGTGCATAATTAACCCCGTACGTATTGATAAAATCCTCCCGGGAAAGCTTTTTAATCATGCTTATACCGTTGTGAATTCGTTCTGATATATTTTCGAGGAATTCATTACGCCAGTGATATTCATTGACCGTTTTACATATTTCTTTTCTATTCTTGCGAGCTCTGTTGATTCGTCTTTTTATATTTCTTATTTTTCTTTTGTCATTTTCACCATCTAATTCCAAATTGCACTTGGAAATCTTTTCCCCATATTTACGTAGTTTTAATTTCATTTTGGTAAGGTCTTCAATCAATTCATATGAATCAGTTTCTCCAATTCCCTCATTGCGCGGATCTTCGAGATATCTCCATAAACGAACATTATCCTGAATCACATTCTCTAGAATATCGTCCAGGGCTTCTTCAAAGCTTCTCAAACCAATAGCTATATCCAGGGCTTTTTCTTTGGATCTTTCCATATTGGTGGCAATTTTTTCTTCTTCTTCTCTGCTCAGGATGCGATAAGAAGATTTCTCCACATTTTCATTTTCTTTGTTTTCATTTTTTTCTTTTTTATCTTCAGATTCTTTATTGTCAGTTTTGTTCTCAGATTTATGATCCATATTTAATAATCTTTCAAATTAAAGATGTAGTATCCATTGTTTTTGTTTTGACACATTTTTTCAAAAATTCAAACAATCCAAAAAGCTGCTGCATTCAATCAAAACCTGGTATTCCAAAATTCTATCTTGAAAATACAGTTGACTTCATAAATTCCTTGATAGCAATTGCATTTTGTTTGAAAAAATATAACAGATCTTTAAAAAAAATTCATTTCAATTATAAGAATAATCATCTTTCTTACTTTAAGAAGGGAAAAATTTATAAACAGTTTTTTAATGTTTCTAACACTTTTTCATAAAAAATGAGCAAAAACCAAGAAAATTTACTAAAAAAAACAAATCCTCAATTAATAATCGACCTTCTTTCTCCTTTTTTAAATAAAAAAAGGAGAAAACGGATGCAAACTGTTCTTGATCAGAGAATCTGCAATCTTACTCTTGTAGTTGAACGAGTTTACGATCCTTTTAATGCAAGTGCAATTATCAGAACAGCCGAAGCATTCGGGCTCAATAATATCTCATTCATAAACTCCGGCAAAGCTTTTGATCCGGTAAAAGAAATTACCATCAGTGCAGACAAATGGATTGAAATCAAAGAATTCAGCACATCGACCCACTGCTATAACCATCTGGACGAAAATGGCTTTACCCAATTACCTACCCTTCCACCTTCTCCAAGGTGTCTGAAAGGTTCCATGTTGATAGCCAATTTTGAAGATATTTCTCCGAAGTTTCCTCTTGCCATCTGGTTTGGCAATGAACGAGACGGGCTCACCGCAGATACTCTGAAGCTTTTTGAATCTGCTATTACCATCCCAATGACAGGCTTTTCTCAATCTATTAATCTCTCAAACAGTGTTGCCCTGCTCATGTATCATTTTTCTTCAATATATAGACAAACAAAAAGAATTGGCGATCTGAGTTCTGCAACTAAAAAAGAAAAATTTGCTTCATTTTTGCTCCAGGATATTGAAAATTCAAAGGAAATTATGCATGAGGTTCTTTTGCGTAACCAAAAAAACCAATAACATTAGTAACGGTTTGTTTTCCCTGATTAATTTTTGAATTGGAAATATTGTCTTAGAAAATAAAATTAAGACCTAAAAGGAAATCAAAGTGGGCATAATTAGAATTTTCTACACTTATAGTAGCTGTATAGTCAATTTCTGCCTGTAGACTGAAAGAACAACTGCTGTTCATACACAGCATGGCTCCCCCAAAAGCATTGAGCATTGTACCTGAAGAAAAGTGAGTGTCTTTCTTTTCAGTGACAGTATTATCGCTATTTTCTTTTTCAGCTGGTACTTCGTGGCGCAAACGGCCTCCACCCATGCCAACTCCCCAGAAGGGCCTCCAGGAGGAAAACATGGTAAGTTTTTTTGGAACCATCATGCGGCGATACCGTAGGAAAATTCTGTAGTCATTACGCATTGAATCTGAGAAATAAAAATCCTGAGAATTGGATTGTGTTTCCATAATATCGGTGTCTGTAGAACTGAAACCCATTTGTACCAGAAGAGTAAATGCACTTAGTCTGGAATACATGTATCCAGCTTCTATCTGCATGGTTTTTGCAGGTGCAAATCCAGAATCAAGTTCTGTTTTAAGCACTTCTGATCTGTCATCAACGAGTCCGGCGCCAAAACCTCCACTTACAGACAAAAACAAAAGCGGAGCCGGTCCTGAATCCCAGGAAATAGTTTTGGCTTTACCTCTGGCTTTTTTAATTTCGTCGGGCTCATCAATAATTTTTTTAATATTTTCTTCTTCTTCAGTATCAACCTGTTGTACTTTTTTATCTTCCTTTTTATCACCAGATTCCTTTATTACTGTGTCTTTTTTGTCTTTTTCCTTTTCTGTGCTGTCTTTCTCTACTGGAATCTGCAATGGTACAGTGTGGGGATTGGCTGAATTGCCTGAGGCTGCAACTGGTTTGTCTTTCTTGTTGAATGCCATTATGTAATAGGAAAGTTCAGATGAACTGGTTTGTTTGCCACTGAGGGTATGAACATATCTTCTTTTTCCAATTTTCTTCATGTCAATTGGTTTGTAAGCATCACCTTCTTCTTTTACAAAGAGTTGAACTTTGGCAACATCCATTTCATCTTGAACTCGGCAAAAAACTGTAAATTTCCTTCCACGAATGCCATTTTTTCGAGGAGAATGCTCCAATGGTACCTCTGGATTTTCTTCAGGTTCCGGTGGCATACCAGTGGCACTTTCAAGCTTTTTGATTTTAGCCTTGGTCTCGTCTTTTCGTTTAAGTTCATTCTTATATTGATTCCTGATCCCTTCAAAAAATGCTTTTAATTTAGGGCTTACCAGCTTTTCATTAAGTTTACTATCAAGATCTAATTTGAAAAGCTTGAGGAAGGAAGCTTTTGCCTCTGGATATTTTTTAAGAGAAAACTCTGCTATTCCAATAAGTTGCTGAACTGCAAGACCCTGCTCATTGGTTTCACAATCTTTTAGAAAAGGAGAAGCTTTATCTAAGAGTTTTTTAGCTTCAACAAATTCATAACCCACTAACTTTTCAATTGCTTTCATCTTGTATATGCGCAATTGCTTTTCTGATTTCTTGGGACATTCAGCTGAGGCAAATGCAGGAATAAAAACCATTAATAATACTGTTATTATTATTTTTTTCATATTTTCCAAGCTCCTTGCTGCATGGTTCAAGTTTCATAATGAAATTGTCGACAATGGCTGAATCCGGCATAAGATAGATTGTGCAGCTTTGCAAATATTGAGATTTACAAAGTAATTATGCATTTGTTGTAGCCAAATTGCATACCATAACCGAAAAGTAGCATTTTGAAACGGTAACCATCAAAATGTGTTTAATTGTAAGGTAAAATGAAAACAGAATATATTGTATTTTTGGAATTCGGCAAGTTGAATTATGCTGCCTTGTAAACAGTGAAAAACAAATATTCTGAGTAATTAAACAGGCTTATTGTAACTTATTTTGTAATAGTAGCTTCCAACCAGAATTTTAATTTAACCGTCTGGGAAGGAATGAATTATAGTTGCATTTTAAAGAATATATTTCAACTTTCAAACCAGATTTTAAATAAAAAGTAAAGTAAAAGTTGAAAAACAGATCATTCTGTTGGTTCTGTATATATCATCTGAAAAATATTTGCAATTATTCCTCTAAAACTGCTATAAATTCATCTTGAATCCTGTTTTGTGCAGTTCAGGAACGAATATGTAAAAACTTGGAGCAAGCATTGAACTATGCTCAACCACTGCACCAGTATCTGCTTTTTTGAAATTTGAAGCAAATACTGGCTGCTCAATTCATTTGAACAATAACAAAGATCTGAGAAAAAATGTATATAAAAATCTTAATTTTCATGATTGTATCAACCTTTTCAAGTAGTGTTAATTCAAAAATAGAAAAACCTGATCTGAACAAATTAAAAAAGACTTGTAAAAAAAGCCTTTTTTCCACTTATATTCTGCTTCATCTTGATAAAAACATCAATAACTGCCTCAGTTCAAGAAAAAAGCACTGGAGAGATTTGTTAAAAAGCGAAAAGCTCCAACTTTCCGGAAAAATTGATGAAGCTGTGCAAATATTGGCTCCATACAAGAATACCAAAAAGAATCTGCCTCTGTTGCGTTACAAACTGGGAGAATTATATTTTTTGCAGGGAAAAAGCGACAGAGCCAACGGCCTTTTTGACAGGATCCTCGATGATTATGCTCGCAACTTTATCGGCAATGACAAATGGAGCCTCACAGCAGCAGGAAAAGCCGCTATCAAAAAGAGAAAGTGGGAAATTGCCGAAGATATATTCGTCAAGCTTTACAAAAACTATCCAGATTTTGTGCCAGGTTTGATAGCCGGAGGCAAATATGATCGTATTATTGAATTTTATGAAAGATCCATAAAATATTTAAAACATGCAGTTAAAACTAGTCCCTTCTATCCTCCTGCTCTTTCTGCTCTCGCCCATACTCTGTTCAAAAATCCTTATTCCAAAACAACCGGGCTCCCAATAAAGTACGCTGAAAAAGCCCTGACACTGAATAAAAAACATCTGCCCTCTCTCCATCTCCTTGGCATGCTGTCTCTTTACAACCTTGATTTTGACACAACTCGAGCCAAGATCAAACAAGTTGAACAAATTTATAAAGATCACCCTGCTACTCTGACCTTGAAAGCTGGAATTGCGCAGTTAAAAGACAACAAAACAGAAATATTGAAAATTGATAAATTTGTAAAAAAGAACTATCCCTTGAATTGGAATCATTTTTATCAAGTGGGCAGACTTCTAAACCGCCACCACCGCTATCCTCTTTCAACTGTTTATTTTAAAAAAGGCTTGGAGATTTCGCCGGACAATGCTTCTTTACTTACCTGGTTGGGTGTTTCTCTATTACGTACCGGTAAAGAAGGCATGGGCATCTACTATATTAGAAAAGCAGCTGAACTAAATTATGATCATGTTATGGCCAACAATCTCCTGACTTTGTATGAAACCAAGATCTTCAAAAAATATATTTCAGTCAGGAAGGGTAACTTTCTTTACAGAGCTCCTAAAAAAGAATGGCCCGTTCTGAAACTGCTCGTTCCCCGGGTGCTGGACAAAGCTTTCAACAGATACAAAAAGCATTACGGTTACACTCCTCCTTTGCCTGTTAAAATTGAATTTTTCAGAGACAAACAAGACTTTACAGTATTGATAGCCGGACAACCTGTTGAAACCGGAATACTTGGTGTCTGTTTCGGAACGGTTATCGATTTTCTTTCACCTTCATCCGGTCGTTCCAATTGGGCAATGGTTATCAGTCATGAACTGGCTCACACATTTCATGTAGAACAAACCAAAGGAAAAATTCCACGCTGGTTTACCGAAGGGCTGGCTGAATTTGAAACAGCACACTACAAATATACCTGGAAGCGGGAACGTTCTCGGGGTATCTATCTTGCACTGAAAGAAAACTCCCTTCACAAAATTAAAAATATCAATAATGCTTTTTCCCATGCTCGCTCTACTCTGGCTATGGTAACTGCTTATATCCATGCCACCTGGATTGTACGCTATATATTTCTGAATTGGGGTTGGAAGGGTCTGAGAAAAGGTCTTGAGGCATTTAAAAACGGCAAAAACACTGTAGAAGCAATCAAATTAATGACCGGGTTGCAACCAGAGCAATTTGATAAAAGGTTTTTCAATTATTTGAAACTGTCTCTTTCACATTACAACAAAGGTTTCAGTCCTCTCAGCGTCAAATATCTAACTTTGGAAAAACTTGAAAAAGAAAGCGGTGAACTGGCCAGACACAAAGGCAGACTGGCTCTCAAACATCTACTGGCAAACAATAATTCCCTTGCAGATAATCTGATCAGGGCAGGCAAAAAAATTGATCCTCTCAATCCGCACCTCTTGTTTGCTGTAGCTCTCAAAAATCTAAAAGTCAGAGATCTTGATAAAGCTGAAAAAGCTCTGAAACAACTTTTAAGTTCCGGTTATGACGGTTTTGCCGTTCGCAGATTTTTGGCAGTTGCGGCCCAGCGAAATAACAAAAAAATGGAAGCAATCAAACATCTGCAAAAAGCTTTGAAATATGATCCAGAATCACTTCCTGTATTGAAAAAACTGGCCTTTCTATATTTTAAAGGTTCCAATCCGGTCGCAGCTCTTCCTTTCCTTAAAAAGTATTCCAGATACAGCCAAAATGATGGTTCAAGTGCCATGAAAACAGTTGAACTTGCATGGAAATCAAGTAATTTTGCAAATACAGCAGAATTCGGTTTACATCTGATGGAAATCAATCCTTTCATGGCAGGTAAAGCACATCTTCATACTGCCAAAGCACTTTTTAAGATCAAAAAAAGGGCTTTAGCCCTCAAGCCTCTTCTTGTCTATCTAAAAACTCAAAACAATCCTGATAAAAATGGGAAAATAAGATTAATGTTGGCCCAGGCACTTATTGCTCAAGACAAGCAAAAAGAAGCAGCAGTTATTTTGCGGAACTTGGCTAAAATCTATCCCGGACTACTGGAAGCCCAAGTTCTGCTCCACAAAATCAAGAAAAATGCCAAACTTGAATCCTCCGGGAACTGAATCATCCAAGAATGGGGGTTATTGGCTGAGTAAGAATTTGGATTGAGTTGAGTTGCAAAAAGTAATTTCGCAAGTAGTTTTCGTTTCAGAAAGACAAACTCAAGAGTGATTAGACCTTGATCTTCCCCATTAAATAAGTTTAACTCAATATTCTGAAATATATTTATCTGGATGCAGTTATCATCCTTTTCCAAAACCAATTCATGTATTTTGATAAACAATTTAAACAGTTCTGTTTCAAACCCCGGAGAACGCCCTTGCTTTGAAACTTGGACCAAATATCATCCCAGAAAGCACAAATTTTATCACACCATGAAACACTTAATATTTTTCTCAAAATTACTGGTTTTTTTCACCACAATTATTTCTCTAACTACAGCATGTAAAAAAACAGATGAAGAAAATAGCGAAAAACCTCCTGTTGTTCCCAAAGTTGATACTTCTTTAAAAACACCTGACAATTATTGTGAAAAAACCTTCTATTGCAGTTTTAAAAAGCTACTTTCCGAGGATGCACGCAAAGTCATGAACTACAAACGCAAAGAGTTTTTGAAAAATTGCAATCTTGCTCTCTCCAAGCTGCCTGATAAAATGGCAGAAGAGTTCAATTCCTGCCTTCAGAAAAAATGTGGTTCAAAATTCAGGAAATGCATAATGAAAATCAGTGATAAACATATAACCCCTTCTGAAAAAGAAAAAAAAGTTAAGAAGACAAAAGAAAAAAAGAACGAAAATAATAAATCCTCTTCAGTTTTAAAAACAAAAACAAAGAAAAAAAAGAATAACAACAAAAGAAAAACTGAAAAAAGCAAACCAAAAAACAACTGAAACGGGAGCTAATCATGAATCCATATTTGAAAATCATTCCACTTTTATTTGCCTTTTCTTTCATTGGTTGCAACAAATGCAACAAAGAAGAACAATTCAATGGCAATTACAAAACACCGATGAGTGCTGTAAAATCTTACATCTGGTCAGTTAACCATTCCAATTGCGAACAGTTGAAAAAATCAATCACCGGAAGTCTTCTCAAATTTTATAACCGCCCTAAACATAAAGATCGCGGCTGTTTTTATATCATAAACTCTTACACAAAAGATAAATCTGATAAATCAATGAAAGCCAATGTTAAGCCGGCAGGAAAGGTTGAAGTTATTTTTGAAGATGAGAACAAAGCAGTTGTTGCCTATCCTCTTCATCGCAAAGGAAGAGATGAAACAGCCTATTTTGATCTTAAAAAGGTTGAAGGTAAATGGCTGGTTAATTCAGAGAATAAAAAAATACCCCAATGGTGTACCAAATGCAAAACTGATTAAACAGTTCTTTCAGCCAACAATTTAATAATTGCCATTCTTTCTGATATTTTTGAGACTTCTTTAAATTCAGCTTTTAACAACTATTGATTTTTGATATCTTTACTTAAATAGTTCCTATCCCAGAAGTGGTGTTATTGGCTGGATAAGAAATTTGTCTCAGATGCGCGGAATAACTTCGCCGACATAGTTGACACTATTTCAAGAAGTTATGACAAAGCTGATGAGATGAATTTCCGTATTCAGACGCTGACATCCATTTTTGGGATGGGAACTAAATAGTTCCTATCCCAGAATGGTTTTTTTGGCTTACCTTTTAAAATGAAATTACTTTTAATTTGCTTGTTTTTGTGCCTTAGCAAGGAGAAATGATGGAACCTAAAAAAGACAATTCAAAAGTTTTGCCCGATAATGCTTATCGCAAACTGAAAAAGGGCGAAAAATATACTCCATTTATTCCGGCCAGTAAAATAGTAACCGAAGTTTCTCCCAGAGTTATTATTTACGGAATTATCCTTAATATTATTTTCACTTTTGCTGCAGCCTATCTGGGATTACTTACAGGTAATGTAATTGAAGCTGCTATTCCCATCGCAATTTTGGCAGTTTTTTTCGGCAAAGTGATGCACAAAAGAAAAAACACCATTTCCGAAAATGTCATGATCCAATCGATCGGAGCCGGTTCTGGAGTTGTCGTAGCCGGGGTTGTATTTACTCTACCCGCTCTTTACATCAACAAATTGAATCCAAATATGTTCCACGTAATCATGGCCTCTTCTCTTGGCGGTTCTCTTGGTATTATTCTGCTTATACCACTGCGGAAATTTTTCGTGGAAGACATGCATGGCATTCTTCCATTTCCTGAAGCTACAGCCACTACCGAGATTATCGCCTCCGGTGAAGCCAAAGGTACCGACAAAAGTGGCTTCATCCTCATTTTGGCAACAGCAATTGGGGCAGGCTTTGATTTTCTGGCTGAATCAATAAAATTATGGAATTCCTCTCTTACATCTACTGTTCTTCTTGGCAAACAAGGCGTACGGCTGGCCAAAGAACGAATCAGCGCTTCAGTACACGGGCTGGCAGCATTCATGGGAATCGGATATATTGTTGGATTGCGCTATGCCTCAGTTATAGCCGCCGGTTCTCTCTTATCCTATCTGGTTCTCATCCCCTTGGTTTTTTATTTCGGTCAGCACCTTGATTCCGTCATCCCTTACGCCCCCATCACCGATTCTCAGGGTAAACCAATTCGTGATCTGCTTATTTCAAATATGAGTGTAGGCCAAATTTTCAGAGGTTATGTTCAACCCATAGGTATTGGCGCTCTGGCTGTTTCAGGATTCATGGGCATTATTAAAATGTCCAGAATTATCATCGGTTCTTTTTCCATGGGCTTCAAAGCTATCCTAAGTTCTACCCATGCTGCTGATCAGAAAAATATTCCTCGCACAAAAAGAGATATCGATCCCAAGCTTGTTCTTTTAGGTGAATTCATTCTGATTCTCATAATGGGAGTCTTCTATTATTACCTGGTTGGTTCTCTGACTCAAGCTCTGCTGGCCATGGCAATCACCTTTGTATTTGCTTTTCTCTTTACTGCCGTTGCTGCACGAGCTATTGCCATCGTAGGCACCAATCCTGTTTCCGGCATGACATTAATGACCCTTATCGTTTCCTCACTAATTCTGCTCGCTGCCGGCCTTAAAGGAATCCGAGGCCAATATCTCGCTTTAATTATTGGATGTGCAGTCTGTACTTCACTTTCCACAGCAGGTGGCTTCATTACTGATCTGAAAATTGGTTACTGGATTGGAGTAACTCCTAAAACCCAGCAAAAATTCAAATTTATCGGCATTCTGGTTGCATCATTATCTGTAGGTATCGCCATGTGGTTGCTGGCTTCTTCTTACGGCTTTGTCAAAGACGCCACCCATCCCAATCCACTGCCTGCTCCCCAGGGTAAACTGATGGCTACAATTATCGCTTCCCTGATGTCAGCCGAAAAATTACCCTACCTGCTTTATGCCCTTGGTGGAGTAATTGCTATCATCCTGGAAATGGCCAAAGTTCCGGCTCTTGCCTTTGCCTTGGGTATGTATCTCCCAATCCATATTAACCTTGGTGTGCTGGCCGGTGGTTTTACCGGATGGCTCATCGGTCGCAGTGGCAAAACCAAGCGGGTACAAAAGGCCAGAAAAGGGCAAGGCATTCTTATTGCCTCTGGACTGATGGCCGGTGCCGCTTTGGTAGGTATTCTCAGTGCGGTTCTATCCCTTCCCAGTCTTGGAACTCCCTTGCGCCATCTTACCGTTGGAGCAAAATGGGTTTTGAAAAATGGTACCTGGATCCCTGAAGCTACAGCTTGGTTTGAAGGTCCCATAGGACAAATTGCCGGATTGATCATGTTTATTCTTCTCGGCATCGGAGCTTACCTGCTTGCCAAAAAAGGCGCTCAATGGGAAATGGCCCGTCAAGATGAAACCAACGGCGATGATGACAACGATCCAGATGGAGGACTTACTCCTGAAGAAAGTATTTCTCACACAAATGAAATAGTTGATTCCAGAAGACTAGGCACCAAAGCTCAAAGTGCCCAGGAAAAACCTGCTATTTCCAAAAAAATGGAAGAAGTTGACGATAAACCTGATGATGATTCTCAGGAATCCGATAATAATAACCAGGTTTCTGACGAATCTGTCAATGAGCCCGATAATAATGACCAGGCTTCCGACGAATCTGGCAAAGAGCCCCATAATAATGACCCGGTTTCTGACGAATCTGGCAAAGAGCCCGATAATAATGACAAAACAAGTAAAAAAACTTCCAAATCAGAAGATAATCAAGAAAAAAAAGATGAATAAGCCTCTTTTTTAAACTATTTTTGATTGAGCGACCCATTCATCCCTGATTATTTTCAGGGTTGGCAATAAATCCCCAATATTATGAAATTATCTTTCATCGGAACAATCAAAAAACCTCCCTCAAAACTAATTCACCAGGTAGAACAGCAAAATCCCCAAAATCTCAATGCACTGCTTGAGCTACTTGGTTACTCCGATACTCACAAACCCTTCATTATTGCCACTGCAGACGGGAAAAGATTAAAAGGCACTTCTCCCTTGAACCCGGATATGGAAATAGAACTCACTGTTCTTGTAGGTGGTGGCTGAACATAAATTCCTCTTTATATCATATTTTTATTTCCACTCCAGTAAACAAGTGTGATCACAAAGTGGATATACTCTCTTGGCAAAACGTTATCCATCCCTTCAAGGAGTGTTCAGATGGCAAAAATTTTTAAATTTTTACTGATATTATATCTCTCAGCCTTTCCTTTCATCAGAAAAAGCCATGCTCTAACCGGTTCAGGCTCTATTACCGACCCGATAATTGTACCCAGAATTCCCTTTGCCGTACTGGGCAACACCACTGGGAAAACAGAAGATATTGATTTTTACTCCTGTAATCCATCTTTGGATGAATCCGGTCCCGAATTGGTTTACAAATTTGATCTGACCAAAACAGGGCGCCTCTCAGCCTGGGTTACAGGTGATAACGGCATAGTTGACATCGACATTCACCTCCTCTCTTCTCTCAGTCTTTCGGGTGGTACAGCTCAAGATTGCCTGGCCCGAGCCCATAAATATATCGAAGTAGATAATCTTGCTCCCGGCACCTATTACATTGTAGTTGATTCTTATAACGGCCCGGCTCAGGCAGGAGAATTCGAGCTTTTCATCGATTTTATCCAGGATGATACTTTTCGTGATCGAGAACTTTACGAAGGTATTCTCTGGAGACAAAAGCTCTATCCTTCACTTTTCGGCTATTACCAGACTGTAAATATTCTGGAGATAGATCTTTCCAATCCTGCAGTAGAGCTCTTTCCGGTCAGAGGAGATGGATGTGAAACAGTAGATTCCATTGGTCAACGGGTTGGAGCCAGCGCTGTTATCAATGCAGGCTTTTACACCTTTGACGGCGTCTGTTCACCTGTAAGTCTGGTCAAGATTGACAACAACGTGCTTGCCTACAATGGCTCACCCGAGGGAACTTTTGGTCTTGACACCAATGGGAATCCACTCATAACTACAGTTGGAGCTTCAGATGACTGGAACCAGGCAACCGATGCCATTGCCGGCAAATACATTCTTCTTGAAAACGGAGCAATTGCTGCCATGGACACCAGCAGTTTCGTCACAGCGCGCCATCCCCGAAGTGCAGTGGGAATAAAACCAAATGGTGAAGTTGTTTTCCTCACCTTTGACGGCAGAACTTCAGCCGGTGGAGGAGTCAGTCTTCCGGATCTTGCCCAATATATGATTTGGCTGGGTTGCGACGATGCTCTCAATTATGATGGTGGCGGTTCAACTTCAATGTGGATCAACAATCAACCCTTTGGGGGAATTGTGAGCTATCCTTCCGATAACAGCACGGCGGATCATTATGGAGCCAGGGCTGTGTCTACAGCTTGGGCAGTTAGTTCAACTCCCAAAAACTATCCACCGATAATTCTCACCACTCCAAGCCTGCAAGCCAATGAAAATCAACCATATACATACTTCCCCGATGCCTACGATCACAATCCTCATGATATTCTCACCTGGTCTTTGTCAAATCCTCCCGCCAACATGGAAATTGCTCCTGAATCAGGACAGATCAGTTGGACCCCTGATTATACTCAGTCAGGCACCCATCTGATTGAACTTGCTGTAAGTGATGGTATTGAAACTGTTTTTCAGGAAAACTATATAATTGAGGTGTTTTTTACGGATGAAGATCAAGATGAAATGCCTGATACTTGGGAAGAAGAAAACAACCTTAATCCTCAAAAGGACGATTCTCTTGAAGATGCTGACGGAGACGGTTACACCAACCTCGAAGAATTTCTTCAGGGGAGCGATCCCCAGAACGAAAATGATCCCGATCAACAAAATATCAATGATGGAGGGATTGATGGTGACACCGATTCAGAAGATTCTTCAACAGATGTTGACAGCGACAATAGTCAAGATTCCGGCACTCATAATGTATTTTCCGGAAATGAAGGATGCAACTGTCGCTCTTACAATTCCCCAACTTCAAATTTGAATTACTTTTTTATTATTCTTTTTGTTGGTATTATTTTGATGATTCGCAAAACTTCCAATTTTTGCTCTTTGTCAGAAAAGTAAATTACAACATAATTATCCAGTCAAAAATCCCCATTCTGAACTATAATATTTCTTATCAAATTCTGTAACTGCAGGCAACTTTATCGAGAGTTGTAAAATAAATTCCCTTTCTTTTGAAATCATCTATAAGCGTTTGATATCGCTTCATTCTTTTGGCTAGTGGAAGCTTGAGATATACCTCTTTTTGACGTAATTGAGAATCAATTTGCTCTTGGTCAGGCCAAAAATCTAGGGCATGAAAATTAAGAACAGGTGGATACCCTTCCGGAAAATCAAACAGAAATGGAAATGGCAACAGGGAAATAAATGAACCCACAAGGGGGATTTGAAGAGGAAAAGGACCTGTGGAAACAGGAATTTCCATAATTTGTCGATCTCCTGCAGATCCTTTGTCGGGATAAGTCGGAATTGAAGCTTTTAAAACATCAGTAAAAGGATGTATACACACGGCTGATTCAACATTGAAAAACAATTTATTGAAATGAACCACCAGATATTTTGCCAGCCAATAAGTAACACTGGTCATCATTGAAGACGAATAGAGATAGTCAAGATTTTCCAGAAGTTGACGAAGATTATCCGACAGATGATAGCCGGGGGTTCTGAATCCTACAGGTGTCACCCCTGTTTTATCCTGAATAATTTTATGAGCCCGTTCCAACTCTTGAAACATGTCAGCCTCAGGAAGATTGGGCAAAGCATAAGGGTGAGAGAAAGAATGGTTGGCCAGCTCATGACCCTCGTTGGCAAAACGCCTAAGTTGAGTGGCGGCAAATTCTGAATCAAGATCTTTACCGATTACAAATAATGTCGCTTTTATATTGTTGTAATCAAGAAATTTCCGGATCCCGGGAAGAGTGTTGCGCAGAGTATATTCCGCCAGATCCCTGTTGGCTGCGAGTTTGCTATTGATCTGATAAATTTTGTGATAACAATCAATTCCATCTAAATCTACAGTTACGGCTCCGGGTATCAATTTGCTCCTCTACTTGGAATATCCTGATTCCTGTTTAGTTCCCTATTCAGTTCCCTATTTAAACGCTTCTTCTCCACTGAAATCTCTGTAAAAACTGAAAGTTTTCTGAATTTCAACCGGCAGCATCCAATTTCCGTCAACAACCAGAGAACTTATATTCTTTCCTACTCCCGGTCCCAGCATAAATCCCTGTCCGCACATGCCTACTGCCAGGATCAGCCCGTTGACTTCTTTAACCTGGTCGATTATGGGAATACCATCAGGGGTCATGGGATATAAACCTCTCCAGGTTCTTCGGATCAACAGATTTTTGAATTTGGGAATCAGGGAGATAAGTCTTGAAGCAAGAATGGGCATAAATTCAGACAGATTTCCTTTATTCTTGCCATAAAATTTATTTTTCGGAGTATAACAAAATATGATCTGACCTTTTTTGGATTGCCCAAAATAAAAATTGGCGGTTTTTCCTTCAGGTCCCGGTCTCATATCGACTACCAGAGGAGGTAGAAAATGTTTGATAGGAGCACTGATCCCAGCTTCGTGCGAATCTGGTCGTACCGGAATCTCAATCCCAAGCAGTTTGCTGTGATCGGCTGCATCAGCTCCGGTGGCCAAAATTACCTTTTTGCTGAAATATTTGTCTTTTTCAGTTACAACTCCTTGAATCTCTCCCTTGTCGATTATATATGAAACAACCGGCTCATTGTATTTGAATTCACCCCCCTGTCGTTGGGCTTCTCTTTCAAAGGCTACTGTAGAACGCAAAGGCGAAACCTGGCCGTCATTAGTTGAAAAAGTTCCACCTCTTAATCCTTCGGGATTGATTCCGGGAACCAGTTCTTCAATTTCTGCAGCCTTTTTCCATTGAATTTCCAAACCGTATTTTCTCTGAATTGGAAAAAAACTTTTGAGTAATTTTTCCAACTCCTGAGTGTAAACGGGAAAACAATAACCGCCCTTTTTCCATTCTATATCATCCCCGTATTTTTCTTCCCAGGTGGAAAAAACCTCAAGACTGTGGATACAGGTTTGAATCTTGGCAGGATCAGAATGGGTGGCTCGAACTCCCCCTATTGCTGCTTTGTTTTCTCCCTGACCGCAGGCACTGCGTTTGTCCAGTACGAGAACATCAATTCCTTTTTGGGCAAGAAACATTGCGGTTGGAGTTCCAACACTGCCGGCTCCAACAACTATAACATCATAAATCTTATCTTTGTTCATTGTTTTATTCCTCCTCTTCATCCTGTTTTCCCAGAAAGTCTCCAAGATGGACTTCAGCTACGAAGGGTCTGATTGTGGGAGGTGTCACTTCAGACGGGTCAATTCCTTCTTCCCGGAAAATTCTCATAACCTGGTCGGAACAGGTCTTGCCTCCACAAGAACCCATTCCCGCTCTGATAGTTGCTTTTAGTTGATTCATGTCCCTGACGCCTTTTCTGATTTCCGCAACAATTTCACTTTTTCGCACTCTTTCACAAAGACAGACTATTGGATCTTCTTCTAATTTTTTAGCATTTGAGTCTTCTATTTCGCCGGTTCCCGGGGTTCTCACTCTTACGCCCACAACTTTTTCCCTCAAATTCCAGGGAACTTCTACTTTGATTAGTTTTCGTCCGTTTTGCTTGGAAGAGTTGATAACATCCACTACTTTACCTTTACCAAGTAATTCTCCTTCATTACCAGCTACTTCCATAATACCGTCTTCCGGAACCAGAGATTCATCAAATTCAAAAGGTAACAGAATTAATCCAAGGTCTTCACTTGACTTGTAATTGTTATAAACAAGGGTAATGGCCAAACCGGGACAAACCATTACACATTTGCCACATCCCATGCATTTTCCATGAAATTCCGGCAAATTCATAATATCACCGTTTATAGAGATTGAACCGAGTGGACAAGCCATATGGCAAGGATTGCAGGGTATTTCCTGATCACAATGAATAACCGGATAGACGTGAAGATTTAAATAATCTTCTTTTATTTTAACAGGATTATCTTCGTAGATATTGATCAATTCTCTGGCTTCAGGCCATTTCTTACCGGCTGGTAAAGTTATGCCCATATCCTCCAGGATGCGCATGGATACTGTTTCTCCGGAAGCAGGATTCTGTGCATAAAGAGTTTTGCCGAAAAGATTATAGGTTGCTTTAAGACCATAATTGTCAGGTCGGTGAGGATAGTATTTTCCTGGTCTGCTCTTCAATAGATTTGCCAGAGGTTCCCATTCATCGGGAATAGAAATGTTTTTGCCCAGGGATTGAGCAATTTTTCTGCCGGCTATCTTTCCTGAGAATATGGCAGCTGAGGCTTCGGCAATTTCTTCTGCATCACCCGCTGCCCAAGTTTCAATTCCGAAGTTTCTGGATTTTTCCAAAAGTTCATCAACTGGTGACAAACCCACAGCTACCAGAACAGTATCAACTCCAAAAGTTTTTTCAGTTCCAGGTACAGGTTGAAATTTATCATCAATTTGAGAAATAGTTATTTTTTGTACTTGTTCATCCCCTTCACATCTGACTACACTGTGTCCTGTCCATACGGGCACTCCCAGTCTTTTGATCTTGTCAACATGAACTTTGTAAGCTCCACATTCATCAAGAACTTCAACAATACCAAGCACATCGATTCCGGCCTGCAGGGCATGATAAGCAGCTATAACACCTACATTTCCTCCTCCGATGACAAACAATTTTTCTGAAGAACGAATTAAATCTCTGTTTACCAGGGTTTGGAATGCACCCGCTCCATATACTCCGGGCAGATCACTGCCTGGAAAAACCAGGGTCTTTTCTCTGGCTCCGGTAGAATTCAAAACTACATCAGGTTTCACAATTCTATAGTTGCCCCGAGATGAAACTCCAAAAGTTTTATCGACGTAAACTCCAACAACTGTAGAGTTCAACCAAATTTCAATATTGGGATTGGCGCGAACTTTATCCTCAAGAATATGCCCGATGTCAATTCCCCGTTTTCCAGCATAACAATCACTTACCGAACCAAAAAAATTATGGGTCTGCAAACTCAGTTTTCCACCCAATTCACTTTTATCATCGACAACAAGTACTTCTATTCCACATTGTCCTAATTCCAAAGCTGCATTCAGCCCGGCAGGACCTCCTCCTATAACCAGAACTCTGGTTTCAGTCAATTCGGGAACAGGTTTTTCAACTCCAAGCTGCCTGCCTTCATCTTTGAGCTCAGGAAGTCCCTCTGCCGGGTAAACATTCATCCCACTCCTTACCGGTGTCATACAAGATTTAACAGGTTTGCCGTCAATGACTACAGTACATTTGGAGCATTGACCATTGGCACAAAAAATCCCTTGGGCGCCGCCATCCCGGTCATGGTGACCAAATATTCTAATACCTGCTGCAAATAAAGCCGAGGAAAGCATCTCTCCCTCTTTGGCTCTGATTTTTTTACCTTTAAAATAAATATCAACATAGCTAGCAGTTGATTCCTTTAAAATAGGATGTTTTTTAATTCTGAAATCATCCATAACTTCTCCTCCCCGATAAAATACCACCTCAAAAGTTTTGTTATAACATCTTGAAATATTAAGTGCTATATCTGCGAAATTATTCCGCGCATCTGAGGCAAACTTCTTACTCACCCAAAAACACCACTTCTGGGATGGGAACTAAATAAAAACTGAAAGAGGGTATATAATCGAGTAACCAAATAATAGTGAAAACTTATAAATTCAAAGTCCAACTCAAGCCTTTATAACATAGTGAAAACTTATAAATTCAAAGTCCAACTCAAGCCTTTATAACATGATATTTTTTTCACAACAATTGAAACCGAAATTTCTTTAAGGAACTAAATAGTTCTCCTTTACAAAACTAATAATCTCGTGATATTTTTTCTGCATTATGAAACAAATTAAAACTTCTCCCCTCCCTCTCCTTTTCTTCTTTAATTTTTCCTGTATCTTTTCGTTTACCTTGTTCCTCAGTTGTTCTCCCCCCGGAATACCCAAACCATCTGGCAACAAAAAAAAGAAAAGCAGTGAAAACCAGGATGAACAAATTCTTAAAAAGAAAATCAAACGATGTGCTTCCAAAGGAGCCCGCAGACAGGGCATAAAAGAAAAAATCCATGGGGAGGTCATCAAAGACCCTTATCGCTGGTTGGAAAAAGGTGATTCTTTTGAAACCAAACAATGGTTGGAAACACAAAATCGTTGTGCCCATAAATATTTTGAGCAAATGCCATACAGGGAACAAATCAACAAGCGCCTCAAAGAAATAAGTCACGTTCCCAAACTTTCAGCCCCAATTCGTAAAGGCAACCGCTATTTTTACAAAAAGAGAGAGGCAAAACAGGAAAAAACCGTTTATTATTGGAAAGAAGGAAAAAACGGTCAAGAAAACACCCTTCTCAATCCAAACACAATGAGTGAGGACGGTTCCATTTCTGTAAAGGGAGTCCACATTTCCAGAGACGGTCGCTATGCTGCTTACAAACTCAGCAAAAACAATGCAGACACCGCCAAACTATATATCATGGAAGTTGATACCGGTAAAATCTATAAAAACGAAATAATCAAGGGAGCAAAATATGCAGCTCCTTCCTGGGACAGGAAAAATAAAGGCTTTTATTATACCAAATTGCCGGTAAACCCCAAACCCAAAATTCCAGTTTCTGAACTGCCTGGCCATGCCCAAGTTTATTACCATAAATTAGGCCAGGATCCTGCTAAAGATAAGATTATTTACAAAAAAACTCGAGATCCACGTAAATTCCTACAAGCAAAGGTATCTGATGATGGCCGCTACCTTTTTCTGTATATCCACTTCGGATGGAGCAATACCGATCTTTATTTCAAAGACCTGAAAAGAAGAAGCAAATGGAAGATTCTTGCTGAAGATACCGACTCAACCTACCAGGCTACCGCTTGGAAAAACAGGATCTATCTCCTCACCAATTTCGAAGCTCCAAATTACAGAATCTTTAAAATAAAACCTTGGAAACACAAAAAGAAATTCTGGAAAGAAATTGTTCCTGAAAAAGAAAATGATGTTCTTGAAAGCTTCAGTATCATAGGCAATAAATTGGCTCTGAACTATTTGCATAAAGCATCTTCTCTTCTAAAAATTGTTGACCTGAAAGGCAAAACTGTCCGTAATATCACCTTTCCCTCCATGGGCAGCAGCAAAGGCCTCAAAGGACATCCGGAACATAAAGAAGCTTATTTCAGTTTCAGTTCCTTCCTTCAACCTGTAGTAATCTATCAAACTTCTGTCGACAATGATGAAGCAAAACTATATTTTAAATCAAAAGTTCCCTTTGATTCTTCCCCTTACCAGCAAAAACAAATCCATTATTTTTCCAAAGACGGTACCAAAATTTCAATGTTCATTATCAGCCTGAAAAACCAGAAAAATAATGGCAAAAATCCATATATACTTTACGGATATGGAGGATTCAACATCAGCCTCACTCCTCGTTTTTCTCCATACAGAGCGGCTTGGCTGGAAATGGGTGGGTCCTTTGCTATCCCCAACCTGCGAGGTGGAGGGGAATATGGTGAAAAGTGGCATAAAGCAGGAATGTTGGATAATAAACAAAATGTTTTTGATGATTTTATCGCCGCTGCAGAATATCTTATCAAAAA
>JAWLEA010000051.1:0-21390 GCA_041686345.1 Polyangia bacterium
CGAAGACATTCTCACTGCTGCTCAACCTGCCATTGACGATCTTGATTTTGACGGTCAGGCGGAAATCATAATTGGAAGAATTGTCTTGGACGGAAGCACCGGAGAATTGAAATGGAGAGGTACTCATGGTATCGGCATCAACGCTTTCATGGGTCCCATCTCCTTTGCAGCCGATATCGATCTGGACGGTCGCAAGGAAGTTATTGCCGGAAACACAGTCTATCGAGCCAACGGCGAATTGATGTGGCAATTTAATTACCCCTCCGCCACTTCTCCCTGCAGATCAATGGGAATGCCCTGTGACGGTTATGCAGCCGCCGGCAACTTTGATCTTGATTCCTATGCTGAAATCATCATTGTTCGTTCCGGAGATGTCTGGTTCCTCGAACATGACGGCACCCTGATCACCAAAGTCCCCATTCCTTGGGATAATTGCAGTTACAACGAAGGTGGTCCCCCTACTATTGCCGATTTTGACAACGATGGAAGAGCAGAAGTGGGAGTAGCGGGAGCTGATTTCTATGCTGTCATTGATCTGGATTGTTGCAATTCCCTGCCCAGTTGCGATGCAACCCCTGCAGGTAATCCCAACTGCTCGGCTCCCGGCATCAGATGGCATGTGCCCAACCAGGATTGTTCTTCCAGAACAACCGGTTCCTCGGTATTCGACTTTGATGGTGACGGCAGTGCCGAAGTCGTTTACAACGACGAACAGAAATTCAGAATCTTCTCCGGTATGGACGGAACTATTCTGTTTGAAGAAGCCAACCGTTCCCACACCAGATTGGAATATCCCATCATAGTTGACGTCGACAATGACGGTAATGCCGAAATTATCTTCATCGAAAACAATACCAATACCTCAAATTTGAACCGAGGCATTGAAGTCTGGGGCGATTCGGGAGACAGATGGGTCCCCACTCGACGCATCTGGAATCAGCACTCTTATTATATCAGCAACATCAATGAAGACGGCACCATTCCACAGCAAAGCACCCTCCCCAACTGGCTGGTTTATAATAATTTCCGCCAAAATATGCCCGACTACAATGTATTTGCCGCTCCGGATCTGCAAATTGAGATCGACCAGGTAGATAAAGAAAATTGTAACTCTTCGGTAGATATTATCGTCGAAGTTTGCAACCAGGGAGATTTGAGAGTGGGAGCAGGTGTAAATGTGGGCTTTTGGAATCTGGAAACTGATTCAGAGCTTGAATGTGCTTCTGCTGTCAACACATCCTTTACCCTTGAACCGGGCAATTGTGAATTTCTTACCTGTACATGGGAAAATCCCCCTTCAGCCCCCGAACGGTTCAATCTGCGTGCTTGTGTGGATAACGACCTTCCCTCCTGTGACACAGGAGGTTTCAACAATGAATGTATTGAAGATAATAACTCTGATCTCGTTGATGTTGAAGGTTGCGACGGACCCATAGGTAAATAATTACTGTTCAGTAGGCATTTATAAAAGACCTGTTCCAACAAACGGAGAAACAAGTGATAATATCAATTTTTTCCTTTATGTTATTTTTTAGTGCAAATCAGCAAGTCTGGTATGATTTTGCAGGAAACAGAGAATTTCAAACAGATGGATATGTCACTTCTACTGATTGCATAACCGGCGATGGCAGTGCAATTTTGGCAGAAACCCCGAACTGGGCTGCAACCGGCTGGTCTCACCGACTGGAAATTATCGTCCAGAATGATACCGGTCAGGCTCTGGTTAACCATCCGGTGCAAATAGATCTGAAAGAAGTTCCCCCGGAACTTTTCGATGTAGCCCGGGTAGACGGTCAAGATCTGCGCTTATACTCAGAATCAGGAAGTCTAATTCCCAATTTTTGGCTGGAATACTATGATTTTATCACCAGAAACGGGTATTTCTGGTTTCGGCTGTCTTCACTACCTGCAGGAGATACTTCCGTCTATCTCTATTTTGGCAATAGAGAAGCCGATCCTGCAGGACATTGGCAGGATATTTTCACCTGGTCAAATCCGGTGGAAGGAGCCTATCTCAGTTGGCCTTCTCCAATTACAGCCGCCGCAATTCCCTTTATAGACAACACTTCCTTTACCGCAGGTGATGCAACCCCTGTTAATTTACCTGCCAATCAGGTTAGCAACATCAATTTAGAGCAGGGTGCAATTTACTCAACCGGACCCTACAACCTGGGAGCAGCATCTGATACTTTCGATGGTCCTCTACCCTATTCCATGGCCGGCACTACCTTCGTTTTTCCCGGACACCGTTACGAAGACTCCTTTGAATTCTACTCTCCTCTGGGAGTGGCCAATGTAACTATCAGCAGTAACTCCACCATGGATTACAATTTTCAAGTCAGTGATGCCTCGGCTCTTACTCTCAACTTCAACATACCTGAAGAGAGTTATAAGATAGAATCGGATTTGCCAATTGTAGTCTTTCACCGCAGTGAATCCGGAGATGGCTACCCTCTGATACCTGCCAGCAACGAATTATGGGGAGGAGCCACCGGCAGTGTCCATGTTTCAGCCCTTAATGACAATACTTCCGTTACTGCTTACTACTCCGACGGTTCCTCCCAGAATATCACCGTTAATTCCAATACTTATGTTACCCTCAACCGTTCAGGTAACCAGGGAGACGGACCTGCCGTTCATCTCATTGCTGACGGTCCCATTGGAGCTATAAGTTCCGCCGATGGAGATGGAGCTGAAGCCGTAACTTTTTATACGTCCAAATTACTTTCCCAGGAATTTATCTTCCCCCGCAACGGTGAATATCTTTTCATCAGCACTCGGGAACCCCATACTCATTGTGAAATTCTCAGCCAGGATGGTACAGTGCTGACTGCAGCTCTTTCTACTGCTTATGCCCCGCCCCACCCCGATAAAATCTATCTTGCTTCTCACCTGCAAGCCGGCAACAGACTCAGTTGCACCAAACCTGTTGTGACCTATTTTGAAGATCAAGCCACCAATGATGAACGTCATCTTCTCTCAGTCAAGGACCATCGCCCGCTGATCTGGCCCCCTGTCAATTACGGAGTTGTCAATTATGCGGTTCAAAGTCATTTTAAACAAGGTCCGGGCTGGATTGAAACTCCCAACTATGAAGTTCCCCATATAATCACTTCCTGGGACGACATCGTTTTTTACGAACCCACCTCAATGCCCGAAAACACCTCAATTGGTTATCTGGTTTCCCAGAACAAAGGCTACAACTGGCTTTACTTTAACGGAGAAGAATGGGTTACAGCACCCGATTCATCCTATGCCAATTCAGCCCTCTGGCTGCAATATGCTTTTGACTTTTTACCTCCTTCGCCCCAATTGAAATTGAAAATCATCATGGAAGGAGACGGGCAAAAAACCCCGGTACAAGGACCAATTTCCTTTACCTACAATTACCAGGAAGGTGCCGAACAATTTGTAATTGCCCCCATCGAATTTCCTCAATTTCAGGGACAAGCTTTCACCATCAATATTGAAGCTCAGGATGAAGATGGACGCTTGCTTACCGGTTTTGAATCCAGAGTTATCATGTCATTGAACAATGGCAATTCCATTTCCCCCTCCTTCTCTCCTGAATTTGTCCGGGGGAAAGCCAATTTCAAAGTGGTTATATTTGATCCCGGGCAAGAGGTTGAAATTCATATCACTGACGGGACAACCTCAGCCCGGAGCAACAGCTTTGACGTAAACCAACTGGAAATTTCCCGTTTGATAATTGCAGCCGGAGATCAACAATGGGGACTCAAGAATGAACTGCTGCCAAACCCCCTTGTTGTCCAGGTTCTTAACGAAAACGACCAGCCTGTGGCTTATCAGAAAGTTCTCTTTACAAGAAATGAAGGCGAAGGATATCTTGATGATAATAAAACCGAAGTGGAAGTGGTAACCGATTTTTACGGATTAGCCCAAGTTGATTTCACGCCCTCTCATGGAATCAACACTGTTCAAGCCGAGGTGGAAAACCTTGAACCGGTACAATTTCTCATCAGAGGAGTTGATAGCAAATTGGTGGACAGAAAAGACGCAATCGGCTCCAACGGTTGCAACACCGGCTCAAGCAATCCCTCTTCGGCCACACTGCCATTTTTACTGCTGATTTTTGCCTTGGCACTTCCCTGCTTGCTGAAATTCCAACATTGAATTACCAACTTTTCAACTTGGACTGATTAATTAATTTGTTTCCACACTGATAGTTAGAACCACCCAGGTGATTTACCGGAAAAACACCTTCTTTTCCTGTCCAATGATCACTGAAATATCTTTGTTCTGCAAAAGCCATAGTAACTTCGGCGCTAATAATGTGGGTTTCCTTGTCCATTGCAATAACTTCACAGATTAAAACTGCCAGGGCTTTTTTCAATGCCGGAACAGGAAGCTCCTGTGGTTTGAATAATTCCACCGAACTCTCCTTCAACTTGTTTGTATCCTTCCCCGAAATTCCTCCAAAATAAGCCAGATGAGGAATTAAATCTGCACCGGGGATATTGCAACTGAACTTGCCGTACTTTTCAATATTGCTCCAGGTTTGATGGGCAGGACCAACACAGATGGCTATCTTTGGAGGTTCCTTGTTTATAGGCATATTCCAGGCAACAGAAGAAAAATTGTCATAATTTTTTCCTTTGGTTCCAATAATGAGTACAGGCCCGCAATTAATAGTTCTGGTAGCCAAATCAAGTGGTATCTTTTGCATTAAAACTCCTTTTTAAATTTTTTATGATTTATTTTTCACAAACACAGTTTCCATTTTGCATCAGATTTTCCCAATTGTAAAACGTTCAAAATGAAAAAGTTGAATTTGAACTTGATTATACCCGTTTATGCGGGTATATGCTTATAAGTAATTCCCGTCCCAAAAATGGATGTCATCGTTTGGCAACGGAATTTTACCTCATCAGTTTTGTCATAACTTCTTGAAATAGTGTCAACTATGTCGGCGAAGTTATTCCGCGCTTCTGAGACAAATTTCTTATCCAGCCAATAACACCACTTCTGGGATAGGGAACTAAGTAACTTTTATAACCACGGGTTCAATCCTTGGTTTTAATACCGGTTCACCAAACAGAAACACCTATGAAAAAATTGGCTGAAATATACAAAGCTTTATCAGATGAAACCCGACTGATGATTATTGCTTTAATCACAAACCATGGAGAATGCTGTGTATGTGACGTAATGGGTGTCCTTTCTCTTTCACAATCCAAGGCTTCCCGTCACCTGCGCTATCTGAAAAATGCCGGTTTGTTGACTAATCGCCGTGCAGGAACCTGGGTCTATTACAAAATCCCTGAAAAACCGAGTAAGTATGTAGAACAGATATTAACAAACAACAGAGAAATTATTGCTTGGGCTCAATCTGATGAGTTGAAAAAGCGCATGGCACTGTGGAAAAAGAAAAAGAAAAATGGAAACTGCAGCAAACTTGAAAAATCCTGAGCCTTTCGGATGTATTTACTCGCTTTGCATAGAAAAAACAAAACCCTGTCACCAATTTAAGGGAACAAAATATGGATAAAAATCAAAACTCTGGAATTAGTTTTTTTGAAAAATATCTCACTTTATGGGTTGCCCTCTGTATGTTGTTCGGAATCCTGGTGGGCAAATTTCTGCCTTTCATCCCGGAATTACTCGGCAAATTTGAATATGCCAGAGTATCTATCCCTATTGCAATTCTGATTTGGTTGATGATCTATCCCATGATGATGAAAGTTGATTTTGCCAGCGTGAAAAATGTTGGTAAAAACCCTAAGGGATTGATAGTTACCTGGATTGCCAATTGGCTGATCAAACCCTTCAGCATGTATGCTATCGCCTGGTTTTTTTTCTTTGTAGTTTTCAAGGAGTTGATTCCTCCAGCCTTGGGAAATGCCTACCTGGCCGGTGCTATTTTACTCGGAGCAGCACCATGCACGGCAATGGTGTTTGTCTGGAGTCATTTAACTCGAGGTAATCCCGCTTACACAGTTGTGCAAGTAGCAACCAATGACATAATCATTTTGATTGCTTTTACACCCATTGTTTCATTCCTGCTGGGAATAAGCGGGATCAGAATACCTTGGAACACCCTCATCTTTTCTGTTGTTTTATTTGTTGTAATACCACTGGTTGGCGGAGTTATAACCCGCTCACTGGTAATTCGCAAAAAAGGCAAAACTTATTTTGAAACCACCTTCTTGCAAAAATTTAACAATATGACCATGGGTGGTTTGCTGCTTACTTTAGTTATTATTTTTTCTTTCCAAGGTAAAGTAATCCTGCAAAATCCTCTGCACATTCTGCTAATCGCCATTCCTCTTACTATCCAAACCTTTTTTATTTTCTTTATTGCCTATTTCACAGCAAAAAAGTTACAATTGCCACACAATATTGCAGCACCGGCAGGAATGATTGGGGCATCAAATTTCTTTGAACTGGCAGTAGCAGTGGCTATTTCACTGTTCGGACCCACCTCACCTGCTGCCCTCGCAACAATTGTAGGTGTTTTGGTTGAAGTACCGGTAATGCTTACCCTGGTAAAAATAGCCAATGGAACCGTCCATTGGTTTCCCAAGGATAAAGCATTGCAAATGGAGGCTACAAATAAATGAAAGGTATTCTCTTTTTATGCGTTGCCAATTCGGCACGGAGCCAAATGGCCGAAGGCATAGCAAAAAAATTAGCCCCTGAAGGTACTCGAATCTGGTCAGCCGGTTCAAAACCAACCAGTGTCAGAACCGAAGCAATTGAAGTTCTCAAAGAGATTGGAATTGATATCTCTCATCAGCGCTCCAAGGAAATATCTGAGATTCCTTCGGATCAAGTAAATACAGTCATCACTTTGTGTGCTGAAGAAGAGTGTCCGCTTTTTCTCGGAAAAGCTCAACGACTGCATTGGAGTTTGCCTGATCCGGCCGCTGTTGAAGGTTCTGCCGAAAAACGCCTGGATGCCTACCGTACTACTCGAGATGAATTATTGCAAAGATTGCAGAATTGGTTTCAAACTGGAAAAGTGATAAATTAAATTTTTATTGCAATTATCAAATTTCCTGACAATCTTGTACTGATTGAATTATTTCACATCAACCCGCAAAATCCACAAGGAGAAACTTGATGCCAAGAACTGATATCATCCAGGAATATTTATTTGCTTCAATCGACGAAAAACTGGAAAAACTCGCTAAAAAAGGGATCGACGTCATTTCATTTGGAGTTGGAGATCCAGATTCACCTCCTCCCGAAAAATTAATTAATAAATTGGGTGCAATCATCAAAAATAAAGATATGCACAATTACAGCCCTTATGTGGGAACCATGGAGTTTCGCCAATCTGCAGCCGCCTATATGCACAAACGTTACGGGGTTAATTTCAATCCCAATACCGAAGTAGTCGGACTCATAGGTTCCAAAGAAGGAATTGGCAACACTTTCATTGCCTATACTCAAAAGGGCAGCCTGAATCTGGTACCTTCTTTATCCTATCCAATTCCGCGCACAATGACCAAACTGGCCGGAGGGAAAGTTTTTTCGCTGCATCTTACCAAGGAAAACAACTTCCTGGTAGATTTCAACAAAATACCGGTTGAAACAGCCAACCAAGCTACCTTGCTCTACCTTAACTATCCCAACAATCCCACCGGAGCCGGGGCTGAGCTGGACTTTTATGAAAAAGCGCTGGCATTTGCGGAAAAACATGATCTGATCATTATTTCCGATAACGCCTATGGTGAAATCTATTTTGATACCAAACCCCACAGTTTCTTCGAAATCCCCGGAGCCAAAAAGAGAGTTCTTGAATACCACTCCCTTTCCAAAATGTTCAATATTACTGGCTGGAGACTTGCCTTTGCCTTGGGCAGTCCTCAACTGCTAAAACCACTGAAAGTCATGAAAACCAATATGGATTCCGGACAGTTCAAACCATTACAACTGGCAGCAGGTTGGGCCATGGAGAACCTGATCGAAGATTTTGGCAAAGAGCAAAGAAAAACTTATCGCCATAAACTTAATGCCCTCAAAGAAGAACTTGTAAAACTAGGTGCCAAAGTTGAACTTCCCGGCGGAACTTTTTTCCTGTGGGGAGAAACACCCGAAGGTATGAGTTCCAATGATTTTACTGAATTCCTTCTGGAAAAATACGGTATATTTGTTACTCCAGGCAATATGTTTGGCGAAGATGGAGAAGGCTTTTTCCGTGCTTCTCTCACTGTAAACGATAAAAGACTCCAACAGGCTTTGGCCCGCTTTAAATAAACATGGATCTGATAAAACTACTGCAAAAAGAATTTGACTCCAAAAACCTGATAATTGATTCTGAGAACCTGGTTCCTTATTCCGTTGATGAATCCGAAACCGGACCTTTTTTTCCTCAAGCTGTTCTGGAACCTGAAACTCCTCTGGAAATTGAAAAATTGCTGAAACTGGCACTGATATTTAATTTTCCGGTAACACCCAGAGGATTGGGCAGCGGTAAAAGCGGAGGCAGCCTTCCCTGCAAAGGCGGAGTTGTACTTGCCCTTGATAAAATGCAAAAAATTCTGGAAATAGATGAACAGAGTCTTCTGGCCATAGTTGAACCAGGAGTAGTCACCGGTAATCTTCATCAGACCGTGGAAGAACAAGGTCTTTTCTATCCTCCCGATCCAGCCAGTCTTGATGAATGCACCATCGGTGGCAATGTCAGTGAAAATGCCGGAGGTCCCAGAGCTTTTCACTACGGAGTAACTTCTCACTTTGTTCTGGGAATGGAAGTTGTAACCATGGGAGGAACACGTTTCAACACCGGACAAAAATCTGTCAAAGGTGTTTCCGGGTTCAACCTGCCCGTTTTGCTCACCGGTTCCGAAGGAACTTTGGGAGTATTTTCCCGCATTATGCTGAAATTACTACCCAAACCTGCTGATCCCGGCATAATACTTGTTTTTTTTCGGAACGTCCACCAAGCAGGAACAGCATTAACCAATATTCTTACTTCCTCTTTGTTTCCCATGAGCATGGAACTTCTCGATCAGACCAGTCTCGAGCATATTCAGGGAGTAGAAGGATTCACTTCTCCCCCTGATGCCGGTGGAGCTCTTATTTGCGAATTTGAAGGTCTGGGAACCAATAAAGATCTTAAAAAAAGGGCTCTGGCCAGATTCAAAGAATCCAATCCCCTTCACCTGCAAATAGCTGTTTCCAAACAAGCATGTGATCAAATCTGGGCAGCAAGGCGCAAAGTTTCCACCAAACTCAAAGAAAACCACAAACATAAAATTTCCGAAGATATAGCCCTGCCCCGAATTGTGTTGCCCCACGCTCTCAAATTAATCGAAAAAATAGCCCGTAAAAACGATCTGGTCAAAGGTTGCTACGGACATGCCGGGGATGGAAACCTGCACGTCAATTTTCTTTCCGACCAATCCAATCCAGAATTAGCTTTTTCCCAAGCAGTACAGGAACTTTTCTCCACTGTCATTTCTCTTGGCGGTACCCTGAGCGGTGAGCATGGAATTGGTCTCTCCAAAAAACAATACATGCAAATTGAACATGATCCCAACGAACTGGCTATAATGAAGGCAATAAAAAAAGCTTGGGATCCATGGAATCTGCTTAATCCGGGCAAAATTCTCCCCTGATCCGATCTCAGAGATTATCAACAGATTAAAAAATTATTCATAATATTAGGTAAAATCAGGGGTTTGACTTTTTGTATATTGTTTGATAAATTATTGTAATATGGGTTTTTTAATTCCCATTTTTTATTAATTTTAGTGCGGGATTTTTATCATGAAATATTTTACCATTTTTGCTACAGTAATTTTTTTATTTACGGGTTGTGCTGAGGAGGGAAGCAACACTGATAATGGCTGTCCTGCTGATCATTGCACCAATGAAAAACTTGATTGTGATGAAGAAGAAGTGGATTGTGGCGGAGAAGACTGTGATACCTGCCAATGTATCCCCAACTGTACTGATTACAGTTGCGGTGAAACAGAACCTGTCTGTGGAACAACCTGTGGCGATCCCTGCGATCTTGACTGCATGGAACATTGTTCCAACGGCATCCAGGATTGTGATGAAACCGACATCGACTGCGGAGGCATAAATTGCGGAGATTGCGAAGAATGTATCCCTGACTGTACTGACCACAGTTGCGGTGAAACAGAACCTGTCTGCGAAACAACCTGTGGTGATCCCTGCGATCCCGGCTGCACGGAACATTGTTCCAATGGCATCCAGGACTGTGATGAAACCGATATCGACTGCGGCGGCACAAATTGCGAGGACTGCGAATGTATCCCTGATTGTACAGGTTACAGTTGTGGTGAAACAGAACCTGTCTGCGAAACAACCTGTGGCGATCCCTGCGATCCCGGCTGCACGGAACATTGTTCCAACGGCATCCAGGACTGTGATGAAACCGATATCGACTGCGGCGGCACAAATTGCGAGGACTGCGAATGTATCCCTGATTGTACAGGTTATGCCTGTGGCCAGACAGAACCTCTTTGCGGCACATCATGCGGAGATCCCTGTGATTCTGGATGTGTTGCTCATTGTTCCAACGGTATTCAAGATTGCGACGAAACCGGAATCGATTGTGGTGGGGGAATTTGCAGTGCCTGCCCCTGTGTTCCCGACTGTACCGGCTATAGTTGCGGTCAGGTGGAACCAACCTGTGGAACAACCTGTGGCAACATCTGCGATCCGGGGTGTACCGGGCATTGCTCCAACGGTATTCAAGATTGTGACGAAACCGGAACTGATTGCGGTGGAGCAACCTGCAGTGCCTGTTCCAGTGGTTGTGGTTCCTCTTGTTATTATTATGATGGCACCTGCAGTTCATCCTACATAGATGCTTGTGACGGTTGTGATATGGGCTGTGAAGTTCATGATCCCGACTGCGACGATCCCGGCAGCTCCTGCCTTTCTGATTGCTCCTGCCTTTCCGGTTTTTCTCACTGGTATTGTGATGGATGGGACGATTGCACCGATTCCGCTTGTGAATGTGCAGGCGAATAATTCTGCTGCAGAAATTATTATTTTAAAAATTATTGTCTGCAACTTGGAATTTGGATTTATCTGCTTTGTCGTAACTGCTTGAAATAGTGTCAACTATGTCTGCGAAATTCCTCCATGCATCTCAATCCAAATTCAGCCTCAACCTGTAACCTGCTCCTTAAACAATAACTTTCTGCAAAGTTTCTCCATTCAATTCAACTCCTACACCTACACCTAATCAACCCATTTCACTACTTTTAAGGCAACTCGTTTTACCCTTTCCTAATTTTTCAGGTGAAATTAGTCACAAACTGACGTATACTCATTTCAGCCTTTTCAAAATTTTAGATAAATATTCCGAGGAGACATATTTCTGGAAATTTTTCCAGAACCACCTCCGAAACCCTGAAGGAGTAGCTTATGTTAAATCGAAACAATACTGTTATTCAACTTTTTTTGCTGCTGTCTGCCTTATCTTCCGGCTGTAAAGACAAGTTACAGCCTACAAATAAAAACAATAAACCTGCCAAAACAAACAACCAGACTGCAAAAAATCAGTTAAATAAAGACAACCAGCCTTCAAAACCAAATAAGTCTGAAATATCTGAGAAAAAGCCAAATTCAAATCTGATTGGAATTTCCAAAAAGGAATCCGGCAAATACAAAGAGTTGGACAAAAAACTTCTGAACAAAACAAAGAAAACAGCCACTCGTATCAACAACTTCAGTTTCAAACTCTACCATGAATTGATTAAAGCCAAGCCTCAAATCTATTCAGGACCCAAAGTGTTAAAAAAAACTAAAAACCTTGTTTTTTCACCTTGGTCGCTGCACCTGTCTTTGTCCATGCTGGCTGCTGGAGCTCAAGGTAAAACTTTGCAAGAGTTGAACGAAGTTCTGAATATTCCCGAAAAAAGCACTTCTTATCATCAAAATTACAAACGATTAATTCTTAATCTAATTTTGAATTCAACTTCAGAAAAATTCCTTCTCAAACAAAGTAATTCCCTGTGGGTAGAGAAATCCTGCCAACTCAAGTCTGATTTCGCCCGTACTTTAAGCAAAAATTTTCAGAGTTCAATTACTCCCCTTGATTTTAAAAACAAACTGGAAAAATCACGTCGAACAATTAATCAATTTGTTAAAAAACAAACCAATGGCAAAATAACCAAATTACTGGCACCGGGCAGCCTGAAACAACTAACTAAAATTGTTTTGACAAATGCAATCTATCTCAAAGCCAAGTGGAATCAGAAATTTAAAAAGGAAAAAAGCGGGAAAACCCAATTTCATCTGCTAAACGGAAAAAAGATCCAGGTAACCTCCATGAACAGAGAAGTATTTTTTTTAATGTCCACAAACGAAAAAATTACCGCTGTGGATCTTCCTTATGAAAACAAGCGTTTTTCTCTGCTTGTAGTAATGCCTCCCCTGGCTGAATTTTTCAAAATTGAAAAAAAGCTTTCAACTGAATATTTAAACAAAATTATTAATGAACTTCAGAAAAAAAGATTTAATCTTTACCTGCCTAAATTCAAAATTAATTTTAAAGTCAACCCACTAGCCATACTTAAAAAAATGGGTATCCGTTCAGCTTTTGGCATGAAAGCTGATTTCGGCAAAATGTTCTCAGCCAATAATGTTTTTGTAAAATCCGTTATTCACAAAGCTTTTATCGAAATAAATGAAAAGGGTACTGAAGCTGCAGCTGCTACAGCTATTGCACTTGCAACCAAGGGAATTGCCAAACCCAATCCCAAAGTTGTAAAAATCAATCGTCCCTTTTTCTTCTTTCTCAGAGACAGAAAAAGCGGAGTAATCTTGTTTGCAGGTCGTCAACTTAATCCCGCTAACTCCAATTAATTTTAACAACTAAAATCATTTTCAACCTTTTCTCAGAGTAAAATAGGAAACTTCGGAAGGAGAATCCAGGCGAATTGGAGGACCAACCCAACCTGTGCCTCTGTTTACATAAATCCAGGTTTTTTCATGCAAAGCCAAGCCCCTGACATAGGGATAAACGAAATGAGAAAGCCAGGTAAAAGGCCACATCTGACCACCTCCATGAGTATGACCACAAAGCATTAATCCCACTTTGTGCCTGGCAGCAGCAAAAATCACTCCGGGACGATGGGATAAAAGCACAACCTCATCTTCTGGTGCAATTCCTGCAAGAGCTTTTGATACATCGGGTCCGAACCCGGTTCTTTTTCCCACCTTATCATCAACCCCCGCCAACACAAAATGTTCCCCTCCTTCTTTTATATAAACATGCTTGTTGGTCAAAACCTCAATGCCGTTCTTTTTCAAAAAAGTCATCCAGCGATTGTATCCAGAATAATAATCGTGGTTTCCAGGAACAAAATAAATTCCGTGTCTGGATCTCAGAGCTGCTAACTCCTCCACCAGATATCCAAGTTTTTTTGGAGTACCATCAACCAGATCTCCTGTTATTACTATCAGATCTGGTTTTTGCTTATTGATCCCGGCAACAACCTGGTGAATATATTTTTTACTCACACCTCGCCCTATATGAAGATCGGAAATCTGAGCAATGGAAAACCCATCCATTTTCTGGGGTAACTTGGCTAATTTTATTTCAAAATTGTTGTGTCCAGGGCCTGCAACTGCATTGGAAATTCCCCGACCAATCAAAGCTGTGGTAAATCCTGCCGCCGCGCCGGCCATGGTGCGAGTTACAAAAAGCCTGCGAGCATTGTCCTTTACTACTTCTTTTTTTGCAAATTCGTCGATTTGTTCGGTTTCGACCTCACCTTCGACATTTTTTGCAGAAGATTGGAGCGAAGTAATGTTTTTCTTGCTAAAAAACCGGTAGATAAACCGTCCCAAATCACCCAGTCCGAGAATAATCAGCAAATAAAGCAGAAATATACTCCAAATCATAAACATGCTCAGGTTTACCAGACCTGTATTTCTAAGATATCGCCAACCTATTCCAATAAGGGGAATACTCAAACCCATAGTTACAATAACTATTTTCCCCAATAATGCCCAAACTCCAGGGAGTCTGGTATCACGAACAAGTCGCAACCAGATATAATAATGGGCAGCAGCATACAAACATAAAAATGCTGTAAATACCGCAATCTGCATAATTCTAACCATCTTCTCCTCGCAAACTTCAATACTTTTGCACTGACTCATCTCCAGATGAAATAAATTGAAATTATCAACTTTTTCATTCATTTCATCACATTTGAAAAATGCTTGAAGTTAAAAATTTCCCTCCTTTCCATAAATAGTAAATAATATGAAATTATTCTTTTTCAATAGGCGAATAGCCATTTCTCCCGGTTTAATGCCATCATACCCATGACAATTTTATTTTTTATACGACATCTATTAACTAGTTCCCATCCCAGAAGTGGTGTTTTTGACTGGGGAAGAAATTTGATTGAGATGCGCGGAGTAACTGCACCGACATAGTTGCCACTATTTCAAGCAGTTAAGACAAAGCAGATTAATTCAATTTCCGTCGTCAGACGATGACATCCATTTTTGCAATATCTCTTTTTTTGCATCAACTTGTGCAGACGATAGTGTAAATGATAATAATGAAAATAATGTTAATGCCGAAATCTGCAATGATGAACTTGATAACGATGGAGACGGCAAAACAGACTGTGCAGATGAAAATTGCGAAAATACTTCTCCCTGCGATAGTTGAAAAAATAGATGATAAGTCAGGGTGTGATTATTGCTTTTTTGGCATCTTTACTTGTATCCATGCCAGGAACGGTCAATTTCATATCCTTTGTTTTGGGTATATCCATTTTTAATTTGCCATCTTCAGACATTTTTAATTCTTCAGTCTTTTCTTTGACAAAGTCTTTAGTTTCCTTGGCCCAACCCTGATATGAAGACTTATCCAAAGCAAAAACAAATTCGCTGTTATCAGCTGAAAGATAACGTGATTCTGAATCACTTTCTTTTATTCTTGCACCAACTTTAACTGTAACGACTTTTTTGTCTTCATCAGTAAATTTGATGGTAACAAAAGGATTTTCAAAACCATATTTGCCAATGTCTTTAGAGTTGAGAGTTCCCTCTACTCCGGAAAAATTAATATTTGCCACCGAAGAAATAAAATTGTCTACAGCGGTCGCATCGGTACTGGGTTGAGGATTACCCTCTTCGTCCAGAACAGACCATTTATCTTCGGTTTGAGAAAGCTGTCCCTGGGGATTCATAACCTGTTTGCCAGAACTGGTTTTGGCAAAAACTGTTTTGTTTTCCTTGTAAACCAGTTCTATCTTTTTGCGTTTATCAACTGAGGGCAATTTTAAAGATGAAGATGCAAAGTAATTCGATGGATTCAAATTCAAAAAAGAAGCGAGAGAAGTTCCTATTTCATAGATCTTGTTGCCCTGGTTTTTACGAATAAAAGTTCCCTGGATCATACTTTTGCCGATAAGCAAATTTACTGCTTCCTTATCCTCTTGATAGAGTCTGAGTCTCATTTTGGCGTTCTTATCGCCTAATTCAAAAGAAGCAAATTGTTTGGGATTATCACTGGCCAGTTTTGCATTTTTCAATTTTGGTACAGCTGTCAAAATTTCATCAACTGTGGATTGTTCTGCAGGATAATTGTGGGCTTCTTTTACAATCCACTTGTTCTCATCATTCCTGATCAAGGTAACCCTTTTATCCTTTTTGTTTTCCTGGGGACTATCCACTATAATTTTATTAATTTTTTTTGAGTCCAAGGTGGAACAAAGATTAACTCTGTCAATATGAAAGGAGGGACTGCCTGATGGTTTGATAAAAGCCACCAGCAATTGCAGTATCAAAATTCCAACTAAAACAAGATTTATTTTTTTCATTGTATATTCCTCCTTCTGGTCAGAAAAAGAACTGCAAAGATAAAAGCCAGAGCCAAAAGGGATATGATCCAAATAAAATGCTGAATATAACTTTTCTTTTCCGGAGACAAATCATCAAGAGGTCTGGGCATTCCCTTGGAGGAAGTGACAAAATCTTCCTGGCTGGATTGCACCCATTCCAGGGAGTTTCTCAAAAATTTCAAGGAAAGACTGTATTTATTCTCAAGTATTTTCATGCCGATCTCTGAAATAAAGTCGGAATCAGCCACTAACAGAACTCTGGTCTCTGGGGAAAATTCTTTTTTTGCTCCAGCATCGTATTTGTTTTGTTTTGATTTTTTTTCAGACTTTTCTTCTGATTTATCTCCTGATTTATCACCATTCTTTGTTTCTGTTTTATCTTTTTCCAGTGGAGATTTTTTTCCTTTATAAAAACTGGTAAATTTTCCTTCAAGAGATACTGCAACCAGATGCGATCTGGAGTCAGGTGGTTCGGATTCTTGAGCAGCCGGATTGGGAGTCAGATCAACTCCACTTTCAGGATCTATCTTTTTCAACCACGATTCTGAGGAACTTTTCAAAACCGGCCTGATCTTAATGTTTTTGTCTTTTTCGTTGTTAATCTCAAAAGCACCTGCCCACAAAGTTGAAACAACCGGAATATTTGCAACTATCGGATGTTTCAGCCCAGAGTCATATTTAATAAAATAATTGTAAGGAACATCATCTACCACAACCAGTCCCGACTGAATTTCTCTGGGCATAGGATAGGGAAAATTATTTTTATCCGCCAAAATCTGTTGCTTATAATTGACACCCCAATTGGCCAATAATTCTTCCAGACCTGATTTTACAGCATTCAATTTGAGTTTTGACTGTCTTAAAGCCTGCATGTCCAATTTGCCGGGATCCAGTAAAATAACAACTGAACCGCCAAGCATTATGTACTGATCAAGAGCATAAATTGCCTTTTCAGACATTTCCTCGGGACGAGCCAAGAGAAGAACATCAGTATTCAAGGGTGGATTTCCACTCTCCAGATCAACTTCTTCAATTTCAAAATCTTCCTGCAGAAGTTGTTTGAGAACAGCAAACTGACTCGGAGGTCGACGACGCATCTGCTTTGCCATCATTGGATTTACATCAGCCGGTGGAATTACCAACCCCAGCCTTTTGGTAAATCCGGGCAAAATTCTTTTCAAGGAAGATTCAACTCTCTCGGAAATATCACTGGTCGACACTTCAGCAGCCTGCATAAAAAGAGGAAATTCAATTGTTTTGCCGCCATAATTTACTTCAACCATGAAAATCTTTTCCTGATTTTCAGCTTTAACCTTTTTATATTCAATGTTTTTGAACCTTTTTTGCAGGCTTTTAATCTTGTTCTCCAGTTTTTCCGTACTGGACTGAATTTCTTTTAATTTTTCAGGAGAAATATTCTGTTTGTATTCCTCGGGCAACTTATTGAAGATTATTTTTACCGGAGAACTAATATTAGCCAATACCGAATCAAGAGTGGTAAAAGATGTAGTTACCTTCTTGATTCCCCGGGTCAGAAGCAATTCCATATTTTTCAATTTTACATCTACTTCGCCACCCTCATCCTGAACATCTATCAAATTATCAATTCCATACTTCAGAGTCTGATCTCCATATTTGATGATGATGTTGAAATAAATGGATTTGACTTCCTGCTTATATTTTGAAGAAAGAGGCATGGGCATGGGTTTTATCCCATAATTTTCGAAAATACTTTTAACTTCACGATCACTTTCCGGATCCTCAAGCTCAATAACTATCCTGCCGCCTGACTCTGCAACATAATCACCCAGCATATCCCGGATTTTTGGAATGAGGGGCTTGAGCAATTTATGGGTATTCTTGGAAAAAACCCCAACGATTTCCACTCTGTCCGGTAAATTACGTAAAACTTTTCTGGTATGACCGGAAAGTGAATGTTCATTATACTCGGTCAAATCTACTCTGGCTCCATGCCAATCACGAATTAAAAAATTAAACGCGAAAAGATTTAAACCCAGCAAAGCTATGGTTAACCAAATATTTAACTTGTCTTTAATTTTATTTTTTATAGCCATTTTCTGTGCCTCAATACTGAAACATTAATGGTTACAAAGAAAGCTGTAATACTCAGGTAATATACAAGATCCCTGATATCCAGCACTCCTCTGGCGATACTTTTAAATCTCGAGCCCAAACCAATTTTATTTAAAAAATTATACAATTCCGGATTTGACAGATTCTCGGTAAAAAATGGTTCTCCGGCGAAATAAAGCACTCCTGCCAGAAAAATTGTCAAAAATGCTGCTTCTATCTGAGTTTTGGTAATTGAAGAAATGAACAGACCGATGGAAATATAAGCTCCTCCTAACAGGAAAGCAGCAATATAACCTCCAAACACAGGACCCCAATCAAGATTTCCGTAGATATCGGCCATAATGGGATAAGGAAGAGTAAAGAGCAAAGCAGTACTCAAAAGAGTCAGACAAGCTGCCATCTTGCCTAAACTGAGTGCCGTAAGGGAAATGGGCAGACTGAAAAGGTGGCTTTGAGTTGCTGAAGCTCTTTCTTCGGCCCACATTTTCATGGTTATCAAAGGGGTGAGCAATAGAAAAACAAGGGGCAGATTGCTGAATAAAACTCTGACATCAGCCTCATTGCGTAACCAGAAACGTTCAAAGAACAACCAGGAAACCAGCAGGATAAAACCACCGAGGATTATGTAGGCGATGGGAGAATAGAAAAAAGTTCGAGTTTCTTTTCTCCAGATATTTACAAAGCCGTTCATAAAATCACCAAAGGAAAAAGATTCATCTTCTGCAAATTTCGGTTCAGATAGAGTATCTTCTTCCGCATTTTCCCCGGAGGAAGCTTTTTCAGAAACTTCTGATTCTTCAGAAGAATTTTCAATATCATCAGAATCTTTCCCATTGGAACTTTCTCTGGTTTTACTTTTATCTTTACTGTCGGCAGTTTCTTGTTTTTTTTCTTCGTCTTTACCACCGGTGCTCTTTTTGGTTTCTTCTTTATCTTTACCGGTAATATCAGTCTTATCATTGACATCTTTGGCTTCAGATTTTTTCTTATCAGTTTTGGAGTTGTCTTTTTTGGTCATCAGAGCTTACTCCTCCTTTGCTTTATCTTCGGAAGTAAATGAGATAAACAGATCTTCAAAGGTAACACTCCCTTTGCTTAAATCATAAAGAACCCAATCCTTTTTCCGGCAAATTTTATAGATCTTCGCCTTCATCTCATCAAGATCAAGTTCCGCCGATTTTATTCTGAATTCCAAACCCTGTTCTTTATTATTATCCCAACTTTGTTCAGAAATAATTTCAATATCCGTAAATTTGGAAATTTCCGCTCTTATTAGAGCCGGTGGACCGGCTAATCTTGCAACAACCGTGTCATGCTTGAGCAACTTTTCCACACTGCCATCAGCAACTATTTTGCCTCGGTCAATAATAAGCACTCGATTGCAAGTTGCCTCAACTTCCTGCAAAATATGGGAAGAAAGGATTATTGTGTGTTCCTTGCCATATTGTTTGATCAACTTGCGAATTTCAATAATCTGTCTTGGATCGAGACCAGTGTATGGTTCATCGAGAATAAGCACCTGGGGTTCATGAACAAGAGCCTGTGCCAAACCGACTCGTTGACGATATCCTTTACTGAGATGGGCAATCGGACGATAAAGCATATCCTCAATTCCACATTCTGAAGCAATTTCTTTTATTTTTTCCTTCAGTTGCTTACCTTTGATAAAACGTGCTCTCCCCATAAATTCAAGATATTCCCCGACCAGCATATCATCATATAAAGGGGCACTTTCTGCCAGATAGCCGATGTTTTTCTGAACTATCTTCTGATTCTTCATCACATCATTACCCTTGATTTTAACTGTACCGCTGTGGGGGTAGGAATTACAGGTCAAAACATTCAAAGCAGTGGTCTTGCCGGCTCCGTTGGGCCCCAGAAATCCGACTACTTCACCTTTGCCTATCTCAAAACTTATCTTGTCCAGAGCTTGAAATGAACCATAGAACTTGGAAACATTTTCAACACTTATCACTTGAGGCTCCTTATCTTATTTTTAAATATTCTTCCAGACGGAAATAACAAAAAACCGTAGTTTTAATGAATCAACTATTCTGTAGTCAATGCATGCATCCGAAAGAAGTTAAAAAATTATCTTCAAAAAAGTTGGTTTAAATTGCAACAATAATTCAACCAAACAATTTACTTGAGTAACCAACCTGGTTGATTCGAAAATTATTCCATAAGAATATTCAGGAGCAAAATATAAATACACTTATCGAATTATCAACCCCTTTTACCAACTTTTCACAATAAAGCTTCCAGAAGAAAGGGATTAGGCAGGATAAATCTTCTCCCTCTGGCAATAATTAATTTTTCTTTTTTTAATTCCGAAATTGTTGCACTGACAGTTTCCCGGGTAGAACCGATAAATCTGGCCAACTCATGATGAGGAATCGTAATGTTGATTAAAACTCCCTGCTTGGTTTTTGTACCGTAATTTTTGGATAAATCCAGTAAAAGAGCAGTTAGTCTGATTTTAACCTGACGATATAAAAGAATTTCCAATCTGGAAGCCAATTTTTTTCGTTTATTTAATAAGATCTTTACCAATTGACAATACAACTCGGGATAAACTTTCAGCAATTCATGGAGTTTATCAAAAGAAACTGCCAGAATAATTGATTTCTTTTTAGCTTCCACCAGTTCCCAGCGTCCTTCTTGCTCTCCCAGAAAAGATTCTCCTCCAAAAAAATCGTTTTTTCCCAGATAATCGAGAATAAATCCTTTACCCGTTGAAGTAACTCTGGAAATCAGTAAAACACCTTCGAGCACAATATAGATCTCACTGCTTTGATCTCCTGGAATATAAACAACTTCATTTCTTTTTGCCTTGATTATTTTTGCACTTTTTACAAATTCCCGACAAAATTCCTGGTTTGGGAAGATTTTTTGGATGAGATTGAGTATTTTAGATTTCTTCATTATTCTGCAAGTATGCTGTTGTATCCATATCAATCATGGATACCTGTAATTCTCCAGTATCCTGTGTCTTGCTGCTTTTCCAGAAAAATGACTATTCCGCCCTTGCTTCTTCTGGCCAGCCCTACTATGGCGTTTTTAATATTCACAGAGCTTAATCTTGAAGGTAATTTCCCAAATTTTTCCAGACTTTCAACCCCAGAAAGGAAAAAGTACTGGGTGAAATCAAGTTCCGGCTTGTGATTTTTGATGATCTCTTTCATCTTTTTTTCGATCTTTTCGGAAGATTTCACCAACTCGCCATCAAAATTTACCTGATCAGAAGTAAGTAAAGTTGCTTTTTCCCAATCTTTATTGGAAAGAAGATCAAAAAAATTCCGTCCTGTCATCTCACCAAGAACCTTATCCTGACCGGGATTAAGTGCTAAAAAAGCAAAAAGCAGATAAAACATCAACCAACACTCCTTGATTATCCTTGATTAGTTTTTGTCCCAGAATGGAGGCTTTTGACTGTATGAGAAATTTGCTCAGATGCACGAAATAACTTTACAGATAT
>JAWLEA010000188.1:0-4737 GCA_041686345.1 Polyangia bacterium
TGTCGTCAACATAGAGAGCTTTTCCTGTGGCTTTGGCTTTGGCATCGGGTCTTGGTTTACCCTGATCGAGTCCTTTTTTATTCATTGTTTTTCTCCCTGGCTGAATTGTTGGTGGTACTGAGCACTTTTTCCACCGCGTCAATTATATGTTTGTATCCGGTGCAGCGACACAGGTTTCCGGAAAGTTCCCTCTTGATCTCTTCTGGGGAAAGTTGAAGTTGATTTTTTCGCAGAAATTCCGTGACTATTTCGAAGCCTGGAGTGCAAAATCCACATTGTACCGCACCTGCTTCCACATAGGCTTCCTGAACTTTACCCATGGAACCGTCAGGATTGGTGATGCCTTCAATGGTGATTACCTCGCGATTGTTGAGTGAACCCATGGGAACGAGGCAGGAGTTTACCGGTATTCCGTCCAGAAGGACAGTGCAGGCTCCGCATTCTCCTTCTTTACAGCCGTTTTTGGTGCCGGTGAGATGGAGTTCATCCCGAAGATAATCCAGAAGTCTTTGACCCGGTTCGCCGGTATATTTGTGTTTTTCCCCGTTGATGAGAAGCCTAATGGTTTGAGGTTGGTCGCTTATCTGGGCTTGAGGAACAAGTTTGGTTTTAAGAATGGGAATAGGGTTGAGCTTGGCCAGCAGATGTTCTCCCCCGAAACTTGTTTGGTGCAGATGCTTTTTGAGAAAGGAACTGCAAATATGTTTACGGTAATCGGCTGATCCGCGAAAATCAGAAATGGGAGAGATTTCCTGTTTGAGAATTTCCCTGGCCTGCTGGATGGTTTGGTTATTTAATTCTTTTCCCTTGAGGAAAGCATCGGTTTTAAGCGCTTTGACGCAGGTTGGACCTACACTGGCCAGAGCTGTGGAACTGGAAAGAATACGATTGTTCTGATCGAGGCTGAGGCGGGCGGCAAAGGCTGCCAACGAGATGATTGCGGCTTTGCGGTTGCCCATTTTGTACCAGCTGTGAATGGTTTTAACCTCTGGGTTTTCTTGGGGAATTGGGATGTTGATCCAGGTGATCAATTCACCAGGTTGGAGCACAGTTCTGCCCGGACCGGTAAAAAAATCTCCCAGAGGGATTTCTCGGCTTGCGCTGGATGATTGTACTTTGACAGTTGCTTCCAGAGCAGTGAGGGCACAAACACTATCAGCTGCCGGTGAGGCATTGGCGATATTTCCTCCCAAAGTAGCCCGATTTCTCACCTGGGGGCCTCCGGTTTCGGAACAAGCCCTGGCTAAAACAGGAGCATGTTTTTGCACCAGAGGATTGCTGGCAATTTGTCCCATATTTGCGGTGGAGCCAATAATAAGCCGGGGAGGAGAAGCTTCGTTAATTTTTATTTCATTTAGGGGCAGATTAGACAAGTCCATGAATCTATTTTTGCTTGAGTCCAGATCTTCAAGTTTTATAAACAGATCGGTGCCTCCGGCAATCAAGATGAAATTATCCCGGGATAATGAATCCAGACATTGTTTGAGAGTAGAGGGACATTGATAGTTCATTGGATATCCTCCGTGGCCGGCACCAGCACTTTGCAACAGATAAAACTTGCGGTTGGCCACTGAAATATTTGTGGTAATCTGATTGCAAACAAGTACAAAAAAAGTGGTTTAAAAATCAAGATTGAGCTTGGCCAATAAAGCCATAGTATGTTAATTAAATCACAACAAATATGCAACTGTTAATTACCCGGGTTAAGTTCTCTGGGTTTTAAGTTCCCGTGGATGTATTATGGCAAGGAAACAAAAGTATTTGACAATTTCTTCCAAATCAGAAGGGTTTTTTAAAGACAGAGGCAGCAAGTTTCACGCCTTTGCTTATCCTGTAAAAACCAAGCAGGAGGGAGATCGGATCAAAAAAGATCTGGAAAAAAAATTCCACGATGCTCGTCATCTGGTTACTGCCGGTGCTGTCGGGATTGAACAGACTTTGTATTATTGCAGTGATGATGGCGAGCCTCCCAATTCATCGGGACCTCCGGTTTTGAGAGAGATCAAATCCAAAAATGTAATCAATGTTTTTGTGGTGGTGGTCAGGTATTTTGGTGGAACAAAGTTGGGAATTCCCGGTTTGATCAACGCCTATGGGAGTGCGGCTCGAGATGCTCTTGCTCAGGCTGTGATCGTTGAAAAAATTCTCAAGGACAAGATCATCCTCAATTATGAATATGAAGATACAGCCAAAGTCATGTCTCTGGTCAACGGTGCCCGGCTCGAAATCATCAATCAGGAATTTGGCAAATCCTGTCAGTTGGTTTTGGGAGTTGAAATAACCAGAACCGGAAAAATCATAAAAAAACTGAAGTCAATCCAGGTGGATTTCGAAGTAGTTGAATGGAGGGAGTAAAGAAGATGAAAAAATTAAACTTAGTTGATATATGGTTTGCTGTTTTGTTGATGATTATGCTGTTGGGGTGTGGTACGAATGCAAAGCCGGGTTTGCATCCTGCCGCAAGCAATTCCTCTTCCGGAACACCAACTGGGACAAATAATAATTCCCGGGTTTTAGAGCCGGTGAAAAAACAATTGGCAGCGTATAATCAGCGAAAGCTTAAGCAATTTGTTGCCCAATTCAGTCCCGAGGTGGAGGTTTATGATTTGAAGACGGGGGAATTACTGATGCAGGGTAAAAAAGCCTTTTCCATCAGATATGCAAAATTATTCAAAAGCAGGCCTGAACTTCATTGCAAACTAGTCAAAAGAATTATCTGTGGCAATTTTGTAATTGATGAAGAACTGGTTTCAGGAATGGTTGCCGGGAAAAAGGTTCACGCCACCGCAATTTATCAGGTAAAAGACGGGTTGATAATTAAAGTCTGGTTTATCAAGGCAAAAAGTAGTGAATAGAGTTAAATTGAAAGTTGATTTTTTTAAAGAAAATCATTGCGAGCTTGCCTATTATGTTCCCAAAATACCTGCGCACCTGGCAGGCCAGTTATTAATCCCCTTTTAATCCTCCTGATCGGTTTCGCTGCCTATGGTGTAGGCCACTTCAATTGCCATTTCCAAAACAGCCATAAATTCTTGCGAGCTCACTACAATATCTTCACCAAGATGAGCAGCTGACATGGTTTTAGCCCAAATTTTGATTGCTTCCACCGCTTCAGGGAATTTTTTGATGTTGTTTAATTCCCCCAAAGCTTCTATTAAAAGTTGTCCCCGATGAAAACGTTCTTCAAATTCTTGTATTCTTTGATTGTGATTATTATCCATATAAATTCACTCCTCTTGGTAATTTAAATTATTGTGAAACCAGACCAGTGGGCTCCCGGGTGAAAGGTGAGCCGACTTTAGCATTAAACTAATAATTTCTTCCGGTGATCAGTATAATTGTTCTCAGGGTCATATAATGACCCACCGGTATTTTTAGAGTTTGGATTTAAAAGATAAGCAAACTAGAACTGATAAGGGGATTTTAAATAGAATAGAGGGGAAAAGAACCGATAATCAAGCACCATCGAGGGAGGCTCTTTCTCTTTCCATCATCCAAGCTTCCGGATCGGTGAAATAATAATGCATGTCAATGAGTGTTTTATGATAAGATTTTTCCTCGGATATCATTTCTTTGATAAAGCGTTTTTCCATTTTTTCAGTCATTTGGTTTTCCTCCTGGTCTCCATTTCCTGATTCAACCCCGGCAGGTGTATTAATCCTAGCAGAATTATTGCCTGAATATTTGTTAATTGCAGATATAATCCTGATATAGAGAAACGGGAATTTAAAGTAAACTTTTGCCGAGTCTAATTTTAAACAAAAACTCTGAATAGACAAGTATTTTTCCAAAGAATAATCTTATAATCAAATTCAGCCAGTTTAAATTGAAGTTGATAGTAATTTCCTGGTGGACAAATCAAAAAGGGAGAACACAGGACCTTGCGGGAGGGCAACAGGTCCCTTGGAATGGGCACAGGACCTTAGCGGGAGGGCACAGGATCTTGCGTTCCCCTACTTGGTGGTCGGATTTGGTGGGGGTGGGAATTTTGGGATGGGGATTTGTAATCTGAAATTAACAGATTAGAGTTTATCCTTTTTGAATTGTATAATGAAATATACAAATGAAATCAGTGGTTAGTAATATTGGAAAAACATCAGTAATATTGGAGGGGAATATGGGAATATATTAATAAATATTGAGGTTTTTCGGGTTTTTGTAATTAATTTTAATAAAATCACTGTTTGTGCATGAATATTGCAATTGAAATAACCAATCCTTGGTAGTGGGGGTTCAAGGATTTCTTTTGAACAGGTTTTTCTTGTTCAAAAGAGGGGGTTCTGGAAAGGCGGGCGTTGGCTCGCCTTTTTCAGTATTTTGAATTTAAATTGTTTGAATAATATGGTTATTCAGGTAAAATTCTCTCAGAGGTAGAAACATGTTCAAAATCAATAAATTACTTTCATTTGCTCTTCTTTTTACAGTAGTTGGAGCTTGCAGTCCCGGACCATATGATGTCAATTACCGGGGCAGAAGATCTTCCTATTCTTCTTATCTCAACCACTATTCACCTCCCTCATATAAAGGTCATACCGTATATTTTGATTCATCGGGCTATCCCATGTTCAAAACTCAAGGAGAATGGTATTATATCCCCTCTTGTGATCCCAACTATAATTTTTTAAGAGCCCATTACCGCCAGGGTGATCGAGTTCTAATTTGACAATAGTCATAAAATTTGATCTAAGATAAAAGTCGGACATGTTGTTCGACAGAAATTTTGAAAGGATCAAACAG
>JAWLEA010000189.1:0-4684 GCA_041686345.1 Polyangia bacterium
TGACAACGAAAAATATCCCGGTAACACCGAGGTTTGCGACGGCAAGGACAACAATTGCGACGGAGAAATCGACGAAGGTGTTCTCACCACTTACTATCGCGACAACGATGGCGACGGCTACGGACTTTCTACCGATGCCACCGAAGCCTGCTCTCTCCCCGCCGGTTTCGCCACCGACAATGGCGACTGCGACGATGATGACAACGAAAAATATCCCGGTAACACCGAGGTTTGCGACGGCAAGGACAATAATTGCGACGGAGAAATCGACGAGGGTGTTCTCACCACTTACTATCGCGACAATGATGGCGACGGCTACGGACTCACCACCGATGCCACCGAAGCCTGCTCTCTCCCCGCCGGTTTCACCGAAAACGACGGTGATTGCGACGATGAAAATAATTCTATTTATCCCGGTGCCACCGAAGAATGCAACGGCATTGATGACGATTGTGACGGAGTAATCGACAACGGCTTAAGCCTGAGTGATTTCTATTTGGACAGCGATGAAGACGGTTATGGTGATCCCGCCAATTCGGTGGATGCCTGTGATGCCCCTTCTGGATATGTCAGCAATTCTGATGATTGTAACGACTCAAACCCGGATATCAATCCCGATGCCCTCGAAATCTGCGATTCCCTCGACAACAATTGTGATGGCATCGTTGATGCAGGTATTTGCCAACCCCATTCCTCCTGTTGGGATAATTCCCAGACTCAAAATGCTGTCTGCAAATGCGACAGCGGCTACCTGGAAGATCCAAACTCTCCCGGAACCTGCCTGGAGGGTGAATACCCAACCCCGGGTACTCTGGCAATTTCCGAAATCATGATCAATCCTGAACTGGCTCTGGTAGCTGACGGTCAATTTTTTGAAATCTTCAATGCCGGTGATGCCACTGTGTTGATCAATGGCGCCATCCTCACAGTCGATTCCTACAGTTATCCCATTCCGGATTCTCCCACCATGCTGGTCGGCCCAGGAGTTTCCTTTACTGTTGGCCCCAATGATGAAACAGCTTCCAATGGCGATGTCAATATTGATATTCTCTTTGCAACCATGCCCATTCTTTCCGAAAACGGCACCATCATGATCGAAAGTGCAGATGCCACTCCAATTCTCATCGATGAAGTAACCTGGGATGCATCCTGGAGACATCAATCGGGACATTCTCTCTCCCTGTCCTCGGGGGCTTTAGATCTCAGTCCTGATATTCTCAACGATCTGAGACTTTCCTGGTGTTCTTCCCGTCCTTCTCAATACAATGGAACAGATTACGGAACTCCCGGTATTTATAATGAACCCTGTCTGGTTGAATCCTGCATTCTGGTGGGACCTTTGCAGCAGGTTATAGAAATTGGCCAATCCACAGATCAAATCTATGGTCAGGTTTATGAATCAGGAGTTACCGACAGCGCCGGACAAGGAGCTGATCTGGCAGGTCAGTTGGGCTATGGCACCCGCCATTCAACTCCCGACAGTTCCTGGACTTGGATCGACGCCACCTACAGCGGCGATGCCACCGCCTATGATGAATATGTTGCCACCATGGCTCCCGATGGCGGTGTTTACGACTATACTTACAGATTCACCATGGACGACGGTCTTACCTGGCGCAATTGCGACAGTGCCGGCAATGATTCCTACGATCACACCCTCTCGGGTGTACTCACTGTATCAGCTACCGATTGTACCGACGGCGGCACCGAGTGCAGCGACTGCATCGACAACAACGGAGACGGCCTGATCGACGGCGATGATCCCACCTGTATCTCGTCTTCCGATGACAACGAGGGAGAATTCAAAACCGATATCCCTGGAGACAATCCCGGATATATCGATGATTACCATGATTGCTTCATCGATGGCAACAGCGGTGCCGGTGATGACGGCTGCCAGCTCGATCCATGCTGCCTCATTGGTGATAACGATCAATATTGCATCGATAATCCCGCCACAGATTGTTACGATGAAACCAATCCTCATTACAATGCAGCCGAGTGTCAAGAATTCTGCGAACCCTACGTGCCGGTGGGATGTGACTGCTGGGGTTGTTGCACCATCTGCGTTGACGGAGTCTGCGACAACATCTTTACAGCTGAAACTGTATCACCCAACTGTACTGTTGATACTTTCAGCGATCCAGATATCTGCGTCCGCTGCACTCCCAGCACCGAATGCGGTGAGCCTTGTGATCCCGACCTGTGCATTGTCTGTCCGGGCATGACAGTAGATGAACTGCCAGATCATTGCACCACCAACGACTGTCCAAATGGCATGGACAGTTGTGGTCCAGAAACTCGCTGTGAACCTGGATATTACTGCCTCAACAACTGTTGCACTCCTGATATGTAATTTCTTACCACGACACAATCAAGCCAAACACTACAAAATCCAGACAAAACACCAACAATTATTCATTCATTTTTGCACATGGAATAACTCCCGCCTGATCTGTTTAATTGATTTATTGACTTAATGCTGGAAAAGGAAAAAGAGGATATTATATTTCTTCGGAATCAAGGGAAGAAAAATATTGAGTAAGCCCCCATACTTCTTTGGCTTTGATACCGATAAACTGACCGCCAACACCTTTGATGCCGTTATTATCGCGTTCGATCCAACGAATCATGATATTTACTTTAATTTCATCTTTTAAAGTAGGGATTTTGAACACAACTTTGTACATATTGCGATTTTTGTAAGAATAATCATCTTTGATATAAAGTCCTCCAACCGAAAGGTTGGTGATGTCCACTTCCCTGTCGCCTTCAGGCAATTTGACTACTCCCGGAATACTAACATCGTGACGTTGATTAACTCTTCGCGTGCTGGGATTCAATGTCATATCTATTAAATTTTTCCTTCCAAATCTTCAAGTGAAGTATTTAATTCTAATTAAAACATTCAATTCTAATTGAACATCTTTTTGATTAATCTCAGGTTAACTCTAAGTCTAATTTTAATGAAAAATAGTTTCCGGTCAATCAAAATTATTTTGAGATTTAATTATATCAAGGGATTCAGCAATAAATTCAATTGCAAAAACCATCAGTTGAAAGAATTTTAACAACTAATTCTCCTCCACTTACCAACAATTCACCCCGGGCAATTAATCGATTATCACAAGTAAGATTGATCTGACCGGAAGGCTCAATATCAAGCGGAATATAACTTCCCTCAACCAAAGAATCCAAATCTTTGCCTTTCATTCTTATTCGACCCACTTCCAAAACAACATCAAGGGGCATTTTATTGGATATATCGGGTTTCATGATCCATTCTCCCTCAGGCTGAAGCTTTTGATTATCAAAGTTTGCACCAATCCAAAGATTACCACAACCGATGAAATATTCTCTGGAAACAGGCCAGCCTGTATAGATCATGCCTCCAGATTCAATTACTCGGTCAACTTGCTCAAGTTTTAAGAAGCCTCTGCTAATTTTTAACAAAAAATTGAACTCTGCCGCTCTTTTTGCTGGATATTCTTTAGCTATCAATGCTTTGGATGGAGATAAAAAAAACGGAATTTTAAGATTGTGTTTTGTTGAAATAAGATAAAAGGGGTAACCTTCATTTTTTTGTTCAGGAGCAATTCTCTGTTTTATTTCTCCAAAGTGTAAAGGACGATCCTGACGTAAAAGAGCAAGCAGCAGTTCAAAAAACGCCATATCTCCATTGCAAAGAAACCCCGGTGGTGAAAAACTTGAATTATACTTTCTGAAAACAACAGCTGAGATTTGTTCGATGCTGGAAACAGGTGCTCCCAATATACTGCCATCCGAGTATTGATACCCCCACCCTTTGTATTGGATTTTTTCCTCAAGATCGTCACCCGGCTGCAAAAACCATCGAGTTGCGGTAACTCTGCTCAAATTTTCCAAAACTCCGGCTAAATTGTGCCAGAACGACAGAAAGGCAGAATTACTCAAATGAGTGGGAATGCTTACATGTCTGAGGGAACTGAGAAAATAATTTATCGGCATTGTTTTTTTGAAGCCCGGCTTTATCAAGTTGACAGGTTCTATCTCTTCAATTAATAATTTTAAAGGTCTCATTTTATTATTCCCAAAAACAGAAAACGTCAATGGGATCTAGTATGGAGTATTATCATGAAAATTCCTTCTGAAACAACCAAAAAAAATGTTGCTGACAAACCACAAAAACATATTAAAGGAGTAAGCAGAAGAAATTTCCTGCAACTTTCTGCCGGAGCCACAGCCCTCGGGGTTGGAACTTCCCTGCTCGGCTGCAAAACCAAAAAGAAAAATACAACTGTAACCTCGCAGGACAACAAAAAAGAAAAAAGTACAGGTATAAAAATGGAAAAACTTGAAAGTTTTGGTATTTCAACTGAAATGGCTACAAAACTGATGGCAACCGCTCTTTCCACCGGAGGCGATTATTGTGATCTGTATTTCCAGCGCAAAAAATCAATGTGGCTCGGTCTCGAAGACAATTCCGTCAACAAAGCTTATACAAATATCGACATGGGGGTGGGGATAAGAGTACTGAAAGGAATGCAAACCGGTTACGCCTTTTCTGAATCTTTCGATGAAAAGTCTTTATTAAGTGCAGCCAAAATTGCAGCCTCAGCAGCCAATTCAACCCCGACAAAAATTCCCCAAGCCTTCAAAGCATCTACTTTCAAAAAATATTATCCTGATTACCCGGTTTGTTCCC
>JAWLEA010000052.1:0-20725 GCA_041686345.1 Polyangia bacterium
TTCAGTTTTTCAAGAAAAAATTCGCTTTTCACAGTGCTTATTGGCATAATCTTTTCGGACATCCATCCAGTATGGGATGTGTTGAACTGTCCCCTGTGGATTCCAAATTTCTTTATGAATTTACCCTTCCCCGCATCAATCCCGGATTTATGGCTCGAGCTGCCGGCAATAAAAGTCCCGGCACCCTGGTAAGAATTGTCAACTTCCAGGGGGAAGCTGTAAATATTCGCTTTAATTCCAGATTCCTAAAATATTTTTAGTTTTAATCCCAGCCTTTCACAGATTTCAAATCTGTATTTCGGGGATCACTTTTATTTTTCTTCACTGGTTTTCTAAATTTTTTCTTTCGGACCTTTTTCTCAGAGAACAAATTATCAGTTAATTTTTTTCCAGATTTTTCAGATTTTCCCTTAATAACTATGATTCTGGATGGAGTTGTTGAAGAAGTGGTAACACCAGCTTTTGTTTCAGACACAGGTTTCGGTAACTTTTCAACTTTTTTAGCAGCCTTTTTCCGCTGGATATCATATTTATTATTTTTGACAACTCCCTGTTCTTTACTCATATCCTTAGTTGCTTTTGTCCTTTTCTTGGCTTCAGGTTTTTTTTTCTTTGCTCCCTTGATAATGTAAATGGATTTTTTCTTGGGAGCTGTTTCAGAAAAATCTGTTTTCGGGGGAAGATCAGTAGTTGTTTCAAAATTCTGCTTCCCGAAAGCAGAGTGACTTAGTTCTGTACCTCCGAAAAAATCATTCATTTCTGAATAATCTGCTTTCAGATCATAACCTGCAGAAAAATAAATCACCAATCCTGAGATCAACAGTAAAACCATTGTCAAATAGCCAAATTTCCAAAACCTGCCACCGGTCGGACAAGCCATTATTTTTCCAAACAATTTTATTTTGGAAGGGGTTGGCTGTTCAACTTTATCTTCAATAGATTTTTCCTTTGCCCCTTCACCATGGCGGATAAGAAAAAATTCTTTCTGAAGTGCGGTAATTTTGCTGGTGGGAATAAGTTGCAGAGGGTTGAGACTTTTGCTTTTACTCCGGCTTTCGGGATTAAGACTGAGATTTACAGTTTTCCCGGCGGAATCGGGTGATACAGATATGGATTTAGTAATCTGTTTTGTATCTTTTTGATCAACTGAAGTTTTTTCGACAGAAACGTCAGTTGATTGGCAATACCGAACCAGTTGAGCCAGTTCTTCGGATTTATCTTCGGGATAGATTTTTTTAATTTCCTTGACAGCCTCCAGGGCGGAAGCAAATCTCTCAGCCGGATCTGTTGCCAGAAAACAATGAAGCAAAGCTATACCGGCTGGATCTATCCTGTCATTTTCAGGTGGGATAAATTCCCCTCTCATAATCTCTGTGAAAATATCCTTTTTTATTTTTGTTTCATATCGTTTTTTCCCTGAAAGCATCTCCCATAAAACCAAACCCAGGGAAAAAATATCACTTTTGGGTGTCAGAATGTCATATCCTCGGGCCTGTTCCGGAGAAAGATAATGTAATTTTCCCCGAACCATATTGGATTTGGTGAAGGAAACCGCATTTTTGACTTTGGCTATGCCAAAATCACCAAGTTTAACCTCACCGTTGATACTGAGCAGAATATTGTGAGGGCTGATGTCGCGATGGATCAATTCAAGTTTGTTTCCTGCCTCATCCTTGAGGTTATGGGCATAAGCCAGACCCTGAAGAATTTTTCTTGCGATGTAAAAAACAATTTCAGGATCGTTGAATTTTTTTTCCAATTTTATACCCCGACGGAGATCTATTCCTTTGATAAATTCCATGGCTATATAATAGATGGAATCCACTTGATCAAATTCATACACTCTCACCAGGTTGGGATGATCAAGCCTGGCTGCCAAAGTGGCTTCCTTTATAAACATTTCAACAAATTCGGGATCGCAAAGAAGTTGAGGACGAATGACCTTGAGAGCCAGAGTTTTTTTGAACCCTTTGACTCCATGCAAAACAGCCTGATAGATTTCTGCCATTCCACCAGATGCAACTTTTTGTTTAATTTCGTATTTATCAAATTCTACATTCATTTTTCACCTGTTTTTCCATAATTCAAGCAAAAGGGGAATTATTACCTGAAATTGAGATGGGGGAAAAGATCTCAAAAAAATTGTTCAGGCTGTTAAAAGCAACCGATTACAAAAATCAAAATCTCATCATCAGACAATTTTCCAATTATTTTTTGTGGAAACTAATAATACATATTGTTTTTTTTTCAACACTAGTTTTTATCAAATAGTTTTCATCCCAAACAGGAAAATTTTTTACAGTTTCAAATTATCATTGTTGAAATTGTCCTACTGATATTGTCGAAAAAATCAGCTGTAATCTCTACTTTTTTTTTAAAATTTTTCATTTTTCGGAATAAAAATTCAGGAACACCTGTTTCTCCAGTAAAGAAAACACCAGTTAGCAGGTGGATTTTATTGATAAATATTTATCAATACCAGCTTTTTTTCCTCAAACGCTTTTGGATTGGATTTTTACCTGAAATTATTTTTTTTAATGCCGCATGCACACTATAGACATTGATTTATCTTCTTTATTCTTTAAAGACAATCAAGCTTTTTCTTACACTTATACATTGACTTTTAACAATAAATCCTTAACTTTCAGTTGTATTTCAATCTTGGACAGCACCCTGCCCGGTTTTCATCCCGGCTTGCCGTATTTTCAAAACATTAACCGGAACATCACTCTAATCCGGATTAGTGGTTTTTAATTCTGTCAATTTAATGGAGATAAAAATATGAGTTATGATATCAAAATGATCAGAGAAATGATTAAAAAAGAAAGTGCTTTCATAGACGACCTTTTCAGTGAAATCAGCAAGGTCATTGTCGGTCAGACATACATGGTGGAAAGACTGCTTATAGGTCTTTTTACCGGCGGTCATATACTGGTTGAAGGAGTTCCGGGTCTGGCCAAAACTCTTACAATCAGCACTCTTTCTTCTATTCTTGATCTTGATTTTCAAAGAATTCAATTCACTCCTGATTTGCTTCCCGCCGATATTATCGGTACTGAAATCTACACTCCACAAACAGGCGAATTTTCCTCCAAAAAAGGTCCGGTTTTTTCCAATCTCATTCTGGCTGACGAAATAAACCGTGCTCCGGCCAAAGTTCAAAGTGCCCTCCTTGAAGCAATGCAGGAAAAACAGGTAACCATCGGTGACAAATCCTATTCTCTTCCCAGTCCTTTTCTGGTGATGGCTACTCAGAATCCCATTGAGCAGGAAGGCACCTATCCTCTGCCTGAAGCTCAACTTGACAGATTCATGCTTATGCTGAAAGTGGAATATCCTTCCCGTGAGGAGGAAAGACTCATCATGGACCGGATGACTTCAGGTAATGAATTCAATGTCAATTCCATTCTCACTCCCGAAAAGATCAAAAAAGCCCGGGAAATCATGGATCAAATCTATGTAGATGAAAAACTAAAGGATTATATGACCGATCTTGTCTTTGCAACTCGCAAACCTGAAAATTATGGTCTGGAAGAGTTGAAGGATTTTCTTGAATTTGGAGCCAGCCCCAGAGCAACCATTGCCCTGATGCGAGCTTCTCGCGCCCATGCTTTTCTCAAGCACAGAGGTTTTGTCAGACCCGAAGATATAAAAGCTATCGGCAGAGATGTTCTCAGACACCGCCTGGTTCTAACCTATGAAGCCGAAGCCGAAGAATTCACAGCTGAAGATGCAATTCAAAGAATCTTTGATCATATTGAGATTCCATAAGAATTTATTATGATATCAAAAGAATTAATCCGTAAAGTAAGAAAAATCGAAATAAAAACCAACAGGTTGGTTAACGATATGCTGGCCGGGCAATACCAAAGTGTTTTCAAAGGCCGGGGTATGGCCTTTGATGAAGTCCGCCAATATCAACCTGGTGATGACATCCGTCTTATTGACTGGAATGTAACTGCCCGATCCAATGAAACCTTTATTAAACTGTTTGTGGAGGAACGCGAACTGACCATCATGCTCATGGTAGATATGAGTGCCTCAACACTGTTCGGTTCTCTGAACAATTATAAAAGAGATCTCATGGCCGAACTGGCAGCACTTTTTTCTTTTTCCGCCATCAAAAATAATGATCGAGTAGGTTTGATCGTCTTCACTGATAAAGTTGAAAAATTTATCCCTCCTAAAAAGGGGCGCAAACACGTTTTACGGGTAATAACCGAAATTCTCCACTTCAAACCCGAATCTTCCCGTTCCGATATCAACGAGGCTCTTAAATTTTTTGGCCATATAACCAAAAGAAAAGCTATCTCCTTTTTAATCAGCGATTTTCTTGCCCCCGATTATAAACACAATCTCAAGATAGCCGGGAAAAGACACGATATTATTCCTGTTACCGTTACCGACCGACGGGAAGAAGAATTGCCTCCGGTTGGCCTGGTTAATTTCAAAGATCTGGAAACCAACGAAATAGTCACCTTGGATCTTAATCCGAGGGTTATCCGAGAATTCAAAATCAGAGCCAAAGCCCGCCGAGAAATTCGTGAATCAATGTTCAGACGATTGAAGATGGATTACATAACAATTAAAACCGGAGATAACTATATCCCCAAATTGATGCAATTCTTCAGACGTCGAGAAAGGAGGCTGAGACATTGAAAAGGTTTAAACGGGCATCATTATTTGTCTTTTTGCTGTTATTCGCCTCTGTTTCATGGGGACAAACCGGCTCAGGAGCTAAAAACAACAAAACCGAAGTCAATACTCAAGCCGCCCCTATCGTTAACCTGCGTCAAAAAAATCCAAACCGGGAACTCTACATTGGGGAAGTGGCCGAATTAATTCTCACCGTTGATGCAGCTCCGAATTTGTCTTTGAATATACCTTCTCGTCTGGATCTGGGCTTTCGTTTTCAGGTAAAGGGAGAGGTTGTCAAAAACAAAAAAGAAGTAATGGACAGCGGCAAGGTCAGACACTCTTGGAAAATTCCGGTTACTTCCTTTGTTACTGACAGATTACTGGATAAAAAGAACGAAAGAATCATGAGTCGGCTCAAACGAAGACGAGCCGATCTGAACGAAATAAAAACTCTGAAAACTGAAGCCAAAATAAATGGCAAAGACACCTCGCATTTTACTACTCAAATCAAAAAAATTTCACAGCGCATAGCAACCGACAAAAAAGAACTGAACAATCTCAAATCCAAATACCTGCTGAAACCGATTCCAATTTCCTTCAAGAACAAAGAAGAAGAAATGGGAGTAGTCCATTCCCATGAACCGGGCAAGGGCCCCAGAATGATCATCTCTTCCAAACTTGCCAATGAACCAGATCCCAAACTAAAAGAACCGGCCAGTGAAGAAAATATAGAAGCCGGTGGACCTTTCTGGGATCCTTATTCCATCAAGGCAGAAAATACCACTCTCAAGCAAATTATTTACGCCGTACTGATCACTCTTCTGGTTTTGGCCATCTTGCTGCCACTTGGTCTTTATCTCTGGAAAAAAAGAAAAACCCGCCCCGTTGAAATCAAACCAAGACCTGCACATGAAATCGCCAGGGAAAAGCTCAATAAACTAAAATCCCGGGGAATACCTACAGTTGAAGAATGCAAGATGTTTGCCTTTGATCTCAGTGAAATTATGAGAGAATATTTTGGTAACCGCTATGGTTTTTTCTCATTGGAAATGACCACTACCGAACTTCTTGAAAAGCTTGAAACCTTGGAATACCTCAATCTTTCTTCCCTGGAATACACCGAGTTTTTCAATGACCTCGATCTGATAAAATTCGCCAAAGTTCCCCTTTCCCCGGAAGATTTCAGCCATTATCTGGATAAAGGCTTTGAATTCATAGAAAAAACCTGGAGATTAACCCCTGAAGAAAAGGCCGCTTTAAACTTGGACTTTGAAAATGAAAACAATGAAGATGAAAAAGTTCAGCAAAAAATCAATGATTCCGTGAACGACAATAATCCCGAGAAGTCTAAATCAACTGAACTCCAGACCAAACAAGAATCAAAAGAAAGCCCTGCTGCTGAAGAAACTGATACTGAACTAAAAATGAAATTCAATCAGGATAAGTCGGATCCCAATACTGAACAAAGGGTTGAATCAGAAAATTCTCAAACAACAAAACACAAAACAGATAACTCGGATCAGGATGAAAAGAGTTCAGATAATGAACCTGCCTCAGATCGGGATCCCTGGGAACCTGGTTGATAATTTTCATGAATTAAAACCATTATTTGGAGATAAATAGAGGATGAAAAGAAGAGAATCCAAAGCAAAATCACAAGGACCAATAGAAAATTCATCGGAAGATATAGAGTTGAATACCTATTATCAAAAACATAAACGCCTGGTCTTTGCTCTGGACACAATTTTTCCCTGGATGATTTTCATGATTGTCATGGCAATTATTGCCTGGGTGATGCACCTTTATTTTGATAATCTCACCAAACCGGTAGAATTTGGAGCTCCCCAATATATATGGACCTTACTGGTTTTACCTCTCCTTGCCTGGTACAGCTTTCGTAAAATCAGGAGCCGTATTCCCTCCTTCAAATACAGCCGACTGTCCCTGCTTACCTCAATCCGTCCGGGGTTCAAAACCTATTTCAAGACTTTGCCTTCAACTCTCAAACTAGGTGTTCTTGCTCTTTTGTTATTTGCTATGGCAGAGCCCCACCTGGTCAATGTCTATGAGCACTCTGACGAAAAGGGAATTGATATTGTCCTAGCCCTTGATGTTTCCCTCAGCATGAAAGCCGAGGACATGAGTCCCAACCGGATTGTGGTAGCCAAAGATGTTATCTCCAATTTTGTTGAAAAAAGACCCAACGATCGACTGGGACTGGTGGTTTTTGGGCAATACGCCTACCCCTATTGTCCCCTCACCCTTGATCACAAAGCGGTACAGAGGCTGCTCCGTAAAATTCAACTTGGAAAAATTGATTCCGGCAAAGCAACCGCTATTGGTGAAGCCCTGGGAACTTCCCTGAATATGATCAGGCGCTCAAAATCAAAATCAAAGGTCATTATTCTGCTTACAGACGGAGATAACAATGCCGGAGAAATGGGACCCCGGGAAGCAGCTCGTTATGCTTCTACCCTTGGCATTAAAATCCATACCATCCTTATCGGCAACCCCAATGCTTCTTCCATGAGTATCTTTGCACCCCGAGCACCTGTCAACCCGGAGCTTCTTGAGGAGATAAGTTCAAAAACTGGAGGTATTGCTTTCAGAGCCACCGATCGCCAAGCACTGGAAAAACGATTTCAAATTCTGCTGAACAAAATGAAAAAGAATAAAATCGAGAAAAAGATCAAAACCAAACACGGAATTCAGGATAGACTGATACTGGCAGCTGTTTTTTTGCTTTTCCTTGAAATCCTGATCAGTGTTTTCTGGTTGAGGAGGATGCCATGAGTTGGGCTAATTTAAATGAGTTCAAATCATTGACCGGATGGGGACTCTGGGGAATCATCCTTTTGATCGTCGCAATTTTTGCCTGGGTCATAGGTTACACCCTGCAAAAATACTCTCGCAAAAAATTGGGCGAACTCAATCTCATTGACAAACTCATTTCCCAGCGCAGTGATTTTTTGCGGATTCTCAGGCCTGTTTTAATTTTAACAGCTTTTTCTCTGCTGCTGATTGCCTATGCCAAACCCCAGACCTCAGGAAAAACTCATCAAATTACCGATATAGGTCTTGATATCATAGTTGCTCTTGATTTTTCCAAAAGTATGAACGTAAAAGACATGCACGGCAGCAGGCTCGAACATGCCAAACGGGAACTTTCCAAGCTTATTGACAATCTTGGTGGTGACAGAATCGGCTTGATCGCCTTTGCCGGAACTCCCATGACTTACCCTCTTACTACCGACTATGAATCAGCCAAAATGTTCTGGGAAAATCTCCATCCCGAAGATATGCCCCTGGGTGGAACAGCTATTGGCAGAGCCTTGAATAGTGCCCAGAAATTGCTGGTTGAGGTCAGAGATCCTAAAAAGGAAAGAGCACAAATAGTTATCCTGCTCAGTGATGGAGAAGACTTGGCCAGTAAGCCTCGCAAAATTGCCAACGAAATGAGTGATCTCGGAATAAGAATCTACACCGTTGGCATCGGTTCAAAAGAAGGTGCCCTTGTTCCCATGTTGACTGAAAAAGGCAATACTACAGGATATGTAAAGCATGGAGATAATTATATTACCTCAAAACTTGATCAAAAACTGCTGATGGATATTGCCAAAGCTACAGGAGGTAAATATTTCAGGGCTACTAAAACAGATTTTGGCACTCAAAAAATATTGAAGACAATTAATAAACTTAAAAAATCTGAAGGCGAAAAAAGAAAAATTAAAGAATACAACGAAGAATTTCAGTGGTTTTTAATTCCTGCTATCCTTCTGTTACTACTGGAATTGGGACTATTGGGAAATAAAAAGCTTTTCAGAACTCAGGAGAATGAGTTATGAAATTAATACCAAAATTAATTTTACTTGTAATGCTGGTTGGAGCTTGGAATCCCTTTGTTTACAAAATAGAAAATGTAGAAAAGGGAAACTCAGCCCTCAAAGAAAAAAAATATGAAGAAGCTCTTGATATCTACACCAAAACTTTGGAAAAATACGGAGATCGTAAAAAGCTTCATTTCAACCAGGGATTAGCTTTTTTAGCTCTCAAAAAATATCCGGAAGCTGAAAATAAATTCATCAAAGTAACTGGTGGAGATAATATTAAATTGAGAAGCAGAGCCAATTATTTCATTGGAATTTCTCGTTTCCATCAAGGCGAGAAACTGTTAAAAGAAAAAAAGATGAAAGACGCTGAAAATAAATTTCGAGAAGCAGCCGACAATTTCAAGAGAGTTCTGCTCAATGATCCCGGAGATGAAAATGCTCGTTTTAATTATGAATTAGCTTTGGAACGGATTGAAGATATAGAAAAACAAAAAGACAAAGAGCAAAAGAAAAAGGAAGAAAAGGAAAAAAAAGAGCAAAAGAAAGATCAGCAGAAAAAGAAAGATCAACAGAAAAAGAAAGATCAGCAGAAAAAGAAAGATCAACAGAAAAAGAAAGATCAACAGAAAAAGAAAGATCAACAGAAAAAGAAAGATCAGCAGAAAAAGAAAGATCAACAGAAAAAGAAAGATCAACAGAAAAAGAAAGATCAGCAGAAAAAGAAAGATCAGCAGAAAAAGAAAGATCAACAGAAAAAGGATCAAAAGAAAAAACAGCAGAAAAAACAGCAGAAAAAACAGCAACCAAAAAAACAACAGCAAAAAGATCAGAAACCCGGCAAAAAAATGTCTCCCCAGAAAAAAGCTGCTTTAAAGGCACTGAAAGATCTCAAAGAAAAACAACGAAAGAGATTGAAACAACTTTATCAAAGAATGGGTAAAAAAAGTAGATCACCCATAAAAGACTGGTAAAACAACAGGCTATTTTATGATCCTGAAACATATAAGTTTAATCACAGCAATAATTTCAAGTTTATTTTTCCGGCTCTCGGTAGCTCAAGCTGCCCCTAAAGCCAATTATGAAATCAAACAGGAAGCTGTACCTCAAACTGCCCGACTTGATGAACAGATTACCCTCAAGGTGATTATTTCAGCTACGGTTTCTTCCAGAGGGGGTAGTTTTTCCACAAATTTCTATGACAGTTATACCCCTCCCAATCTTTCAGCCAATTTCAAAATTGTAGACAGTTCCCAATCTACCAGACGACACCTCGGCATCAACAACAATAACTATTTCCAAAGTTTTTCCCATATTTTTACCTATATGCTGCAACCGAAAAAACAGGGCAATTTTGTTATTCCTTCAGCTTCCATGAAGGTAAAAAATCGCACTTATCGCAGTAATCAACTCAAAATCACCATTAATCCTCCCCGCAAATCACCTCAGGCAGTTCTTCAAGGCAATAAACCGGATCTTTCTCAAGAAGGGGATCAATTCGTTCAGGCTGTTGTTTCAAAAAAAGAAGTTTATCTCGGGGAACCAGTCATTGTATCATGGTATGCTTACACCTTTTCAAGGCATACCGATTTTGCTTCTTCGGATTTACCCGAAGCACCCGGATTTTTCAGCAAATCCCTTTACAAAAAACGTCGCTCTTATCAGATGGAAAAGATAAGAGTCGGAAATACCCTTTATTTACGTACTCTTCTCTATCAAAGGGTTTATTGGCCACAAAAATCAGGTGAACTCACCATTGGCAAAAGAGTAGTCAATCTGCAAACCAGAAACTTTCTGCTTTCCAGTTCCAAACCACTGATCAGGGCTTCAGCTCCCATTAAAATCATGGTTAAAAAATTACCCCGCAAAAACCGTCCAACTTCTTTCAATGAAGATAATGTCGGCAAATTCGACCTGAAGTTGGATCTGGCTGATTCCTCCATTAAAGCCAATGAAGCAATCGATCTGGAGATTGTTATCAGCGGAGAAGGCCTGCTTACTGCAATTTCTCCACCAGACCTGCCCCAACTTTCCTGGGCTAGAATCGAAAAAAACGGCAACCCTTCTTACAAAGAAAAAATTGAAAGAGATAACCAAATAAAAATTACCGGTAAGGTTACTTTTAAATATATTCTGATACCAAAAGAATCAGGAAATTTCACCTTCCCTGGCCTTAAATTCCATTATTTCGATCCAGAAACCGAAAGTTATCAAACAATAAAGACCAAAGTTCGCAACTTGACCGTTGCTCCTTCACCCGCAGGCAATAAAAGTAATTCTCAAAAACAAACTGGAATTACAGCAGATGAAGGTAAAGAAAACACCCTTGCCCCAAAATTAAAACCCGTGAGGGTAAAAACCGTGAATTCATCAAGTTTGAAAGCCCGTTTCTTTTCCCCAACAGTTTTCAGATTTGTTCTCTTTGGTCCTCCATTCATTTGGATGCTTTTCAGTATTTTCCTGGTGGCCAGAAAAAAATACAATGAAGATAAAACAGCTATTGCCCGCAGAAAATTCCGCTCTACCCAGAAAAAAGATCTGAAAAGGTTGAAGACTTATCTCAAACAAAATCGTAAAAGTGATTTTTACTCAGTATTGAGCAAGGTCATCATTGATGCTGTCTCCCAGGCAACAGGGTGCTCAGCCCACGGTCTCACCAACCAGGAGTTGAAAGCTCGTCTTCTTGAAAATGATGCCTCAGATAAATTAGTAAAACAGATAATGGAATCACTAGATACCTTTGATTTTGCAAGATATACCCCTGACAATCTTGAACATAATCTTGAGATGGAAAACAGTTTGAAAGAAACACGTAAATTGTTATCCAAAATCAACAAATTATAGAAGAAGCAATCAATAGGAAAATTATGAAATATTTCAAGTTTATTTTCTTTCTACTGGTTGTTGTATCAACTCCTTTGGAACTAAATGCAACAAACCGGAATAAAAACAAAAAGCCAAAAATTGCTAAAATTAAAGAAAGAAAAAACAAAGATGAAAAACGAGACAACAATTACAGAACTCAGAAAACTGGAAATATTTTTGACAAAGCCGTTTCAATATATGTAAAAGCTGAAAAAAATGAAGATTATGTAAAAGCTGTTGAGCTTTTTAAAATTCTGGTTAGCAGAGGAGTCGAACACGAAGATCTCTATTACAATCTGGGCAACGCCTACTACAAAATCAACAAAGCCGGCTATGCTGTATTTTATTATGAAAAAGCTCTGCAAATTGATCCAGATCACCCTGATGCCCTTTACAATCTAAATTTGACAAAAAAGCTTATTTCTTCACAAAATAAAGATTTAGTAGTCAGTTTTGACGAAACTTCTCTCTGGGTTAAAATCATCAACTGGTTTCATATCAACACTCTCTATCTTGCTTTTGCAATTTTTTGGATCAGTTTTTTTGCTCTGCTCATCTTTTTGTACTTCAAAAAAAAGGATGTCATTAAAGCTGCCCTGGTTACTCTCACAATAATTATCGGTCTGGTTGCAATTGTCTTTGGAGTTTTGCTGCTAGGCAGGCAAAACTATGAAAGTTCCAATGAATTCGGAATAATTCTTCCTGATGAGGTATCGGTTAAAGAAGCTCCTCAAAAAGCCTCCAATGAATTTTTTAAAGTTCATGCCGGTCTCAAAGTAGAGGTTGAAACCAGTGACAAGTCCTGGATCAAAATAAAACTTCCCAACGGTATGGAAGGCTGGGTAGAAACTTCCAAAGTAGGCAGACTTTAGCTTATTCCAACTTCAGTGCCAGTTAACAAACCCCAATAAATGTAAAATTTTCCTTTTTCCAAAAAGAATAACAGGAGATAATTCAGAAAGTAACTGTATGAAAAATAGAAGATTTTTCCATGTCATACAATTCTCGGATGGCATAGGAGATTGTTTCAGGCAAATAGTGTCCCAGCAATTTTACAGGCAGGAAGTTGATATCAACCTTGGGGAAAAAAGCTACAGAAAGCAGATATTCAATGATAAATTCAGCGTTTTTTGCGATTCTGCCTGTATATTCTCGTTGTTTACGTTGTTTTAAAGTTCTTTCTTCATGGATTGAACGACCAATTTCGGATTCAACCAGTTCATCATAATCTGTGAGAATCACTTCCAGTTTTACATCACTTCTGCCACTTTCAACATAGGTGGGAAAACCGGCAAGAAGATCTTCGTAACTTATTCCTCTTCTTACAGGAAAAGGCGGGTTGATACTGGAAAGAGTGCGATCAATAATAACTCCCGGGGGTGGGAGTTGAAGATCAAGTTGGAAGTTTACTGCATTGTAACTTCCCGTATGGTGCTCTTTTTCTTCAAGAGTCACAGAATCATGAGCTCTGATAATTGATTCGGCTCTGGCCAAAATTTCTTGATCGCCGATAACTTTGAAGCCAATAACATCATGCAGGGCAATATCTTCTTTTCTGAAATTTATGCTTCCCTGAGAAAACTGGGTGGACAATTGCCTTTCTGCTGCTTCAAATTCTGTAACCATTTCTTCGCGACTGGACATGAGCATGTTCAGAGGAATACCCAACAAGCGAGCACGACGCTGAGCCAGATTTTCAGCATTCTTTTTAATGTGGGAAAGAAAGTTGTCAGCCAGGCGACGGGAAACCTTTTCAGCCACTCTGCGAGCACGTTTAACCCTGTACATTCCAACCAGTTCGTCATCTTCGGTATAAATCAGAAAACCATCAAAAGGAGCCCTGGGAAAATATTCCTCAGGATGATTTTTGAAATTACGAACCAGCAGTTCAAGCCTGTTGTCAAATTTTTTAATCCCTTTGACTACAGCCTCTTTAACCTGATGTTTGAATTTGACACTTCTAAAGTAAATTTCTTTTCCGTAAAGCTCTGTAAAAAAATTGAGAATAAATTTGCGGGAGGGGCGGGAACTGACAAATCCTTCATAGGTAAAAATCTCGGTCAACTCCCACGAATCATTGGGCTGAAGATCATCTGCCAACCACCTGGTGGCAATTTCAAACAATTTATCCCTGTGTATAAAACCACCTAAATACATATTATTTGCCTGAATTTATTGTTTGTATACCTGTTTTTCAAAAAAGATATTCTCCTCTTTTAGGAATCTGATGAAATTATGACTAACGATTTCTTTTGTTTCCGGGGCAAAACAAAAATTTTTTAAAAGAAATTATATTATTGTTGTTTTTTGTTTTCTTTAATAGTGCCAAAAAAAACAATAGCAAGCTGAAAATAAAGGTTTTAGAAAAATATTTTCAACTTCCGACAAATTAAAAGTTTGCCAATATATTTTTATCTTTGAATTCTGACAGCCAATTCCGGCATCCTGAAATGAGAACTATCTGCAAAGTTTTTCCGCACATCTCAATCCAACTTCTTATCAAAACCAATAACTTACATTCTGGGATTAAAAAAAGAATACTATTAACTCTTTTCTTTTGCAGTCTTTTTGCTTTTTTCCGGTTCCGCAAGGAAAAGAGTGTAAACAAACATAAGACCCACTCCGACCAACAACAACACATCCGCTATATTGAAAGTTGGCCAGGGCCAGAGAATATCAATCGAGGAAAAACCCCAGAATTGAATAAAATCTGTCACCTGTCCGAAAATAATCCGATCGATAAGATTACCCAAGGCACCGCCGGTCAGAATTCCCAAACCGACAAGGTAAAGCCTGCTTTTGGTTTCGGGTCTTTTGTAGAGATAATAAATAAAAAACAAAGCCCCTATTCCAATAGCAGTCAAAAACCATCTGGCACCGGGTACTCCGGTGAACATGCCAAAAGCCGAGCCTTTGTTCATGGCCAGGGTAAGATTGAAAGAAAACGATGATTGCTCGGCTGGATTGATATATTCTGCCACCAATGCTTTTTGAGCCCAGAGTTTAGTACCCATGTCCAAGATAAAACCACCAATTGCAAGAAAAGCAAATGTAATTAATTTTTTGTGTTTTTTCAAAATATCCTCCCGGCCTTGAACTCGACCATCGGCACTGTATTATATGTTCAACCATGGCCGATCACATAATATTCCTTTAATTTTACCTTTAAATAACTCGATTATTGATTATTGTGCAGAGATTGCAGCATAATCTTCCATTTGGAAACGCAGATTCCAATATTCATCAAATAAATTTACCCATTTTGTAATTACAAAATGGAAGCATTTGTCTGCCGCCAGATAAATATTTCAAAAGAAATATTTATCCAATTTTATTCTCGGTTAAGTAGTTCCCATCCCAAAAAGGAAGGTCATCACCTGAACGCGGAATTTTATCTCATCAACTTTGTCATAACTTCTTGATATAGTGGCAACTATATCTTCGAAGTTGTTCCGCGCATCTGAGACAAACTTCTTATTCAGTTGATAACACCCATTCTGGGACGGGAACTAAGTATATAACAAATTTTTCAGATAATATTTAGGAGAAAATTACTCATGAAAAAAAAACGACAGGCTTGGGATGAATACTTTATGAATATTGCCAGAATGGTAGCTTCCAGATCTACTTGTCCCCGCAAAGCTGTAGGTGCAGTTATTGTTAAAGATCATGCTATTTTATCCACCGGATACAACGGCTCCATGCGAGGAGCACCTCATTGTACAGATGTGGGTTGCATGATGGAAAATGATCATTGCGTAGCTACAATCCATGCAGAACAAAACGCAATTATTCATGCCGCCAAGCATGGGATTTCAATGGAGAATTCCGTTATTTACGTTACTTCTTCTCCCTGCTGGATCTGTTTTAAAATGATTGTAAATGCTGGAATAACCAAGATCTTTTACGGTGAATTCTATCGCGATAAAAAAAGTATGTATTGGGCTAAGAAATTGGGAATCAACATGGTTCACATCAAACTCGATCAAATACCACCACTTGATAATTTTTAGTTCCCATGCACAAATTGTCGCGAAAAGATTTTACTTGCTATTGACCTGCAAGTGTTGCAAATTTCAACTTTGAAGGAGGTTTTTATGACAGAAGAAAATTCAGCCACCCAGATTGAATGTGCTGAATGTGGCAAAAAAATAGCCCCCAACAAAGGATATTCCTACGACGAAAGAGTCTATTGCAAAGATTGTTATTTCAAAGACAGCAAGTTCGGCCCTTTGGGTGATCAATACAAAGAATGCCCGGAATGTGGCAATAAGGTACACGTTTTTACAATTAAATGCGCAAATTGTGGAACCCAAATCCATAAAACCGGAACTATCAGAGCCAAAAGACCTGTTAAAACTTCAGTAATACTGGCATATGGAATTCTTGCCTTGATTATTATCGTCTCGGCTTTTACCGTTCCCGGTTTCTCAAACAAGGGAATTTTGGCTTGGATAAGTGCAGTCAGCGGAATGTTGATCGCACTCCACGGACTTATGGGGGTAATGTTTTTCTTTCTTCCCTTCGGATTTAAAACCATCTATAAATTTTCCGCATTTGGTGGTGGACTGCTGGAAACAATCATAGGACTTTATCTTTTGGTCTGGCCCAAATTGTAGTTTCTGCCACAACCTCCGGTTCATCAATTGAATCAGGAACCAAACGCAATTTTGTCTAGATTTTACTTTTAATTTTGTAAGGACGAGACAAATCTCCACCATCATAAAACCGAATGAGACCTGGTTTTATTTTGTTTTGGAAAAATTATCCTGTTTCTTTTTTGGCAAAATTGTTTTTTCAGGTAATATTGTCATATTCAGTTATAATTACCGAATTTCTCCAAATCTGAAGTAAAATTTCCTTTTTGAGGCATTTACTTGATTATTTTTCCATGGATTGATACTTTGTAAAAGTATATTCCGAGGCTTAATCATGAAATTATCAATCAATACAATTATTTTCTTTCTGTTATTCTTTTGTACCAGCAAAATACAGGCAAAATACAAAAATGACACAGATCTGAGCGGGTTTCCTCTCTACAATGCCGATGCCAGTCCCGAAGAAAACCGCCAACTTAAAGTGGACTCCCATACTAATTACCGCCAACTCATGTCCGAGTTGGGCACTGTTTTTGCACCATCTTTTCTTTCTCCAGCTGAGACCTTGGGGTACATGGGCTATGCCATCAATATCAACTATGGCTTTACTACCATAAATAACACTTCAACCTACTGGAAAGATGGTATGCACGGCGATCCCGCTTCTATCATGCAAACTGTAGGTTTTGACGTCCGCAAAGGAATGTGGTTCCCACTGCCGGGATTTGAAATAGGTGCCGGACTCAAATATCTAACCCAAAGTCATATGTACGCACCACATATTATGGCCAAATTTTCCATCAACGAAGGTTATTTTAAATGGCCTTTCCCTGCTGTTGCCTTTCGTGGATTCGGTTCTCGGGTCATGGGTTCTCAGGAAGTAGATCTCACTCTGGTGAGTCTTGATCTCAGTCTTTCCAAATCTTTTGGTCTCAATTCCACGGTTAATCTGATTCCATATGCCGGATTCAACTACCTCATGATCCTGGCCGATTCCAAAGTAATCGATTTTACCCCAGGAATTGATTCTCTCAACAATTCCCAAGATCAATACGAATCCGGTATCACCTGCACCAGCGCTGATTGTAATTACAACCTGGTTTTTGACGATCAGGACATGATCGTCCGCAATCGTCTTTTTGCCGGAGTCCAAGTAATGTTCTACAAATTCACAGTCACCCTTGAAGGCGTCTGGACCTTTGGCGGTTCCTCCACCGATGAAATTGCCATCTACACTGGAGGAAACTCCATCCAATACGATAAAATTAAAGACAAGAGCACACTTCAGCACACCTACACCATATCTTTAGGCTGGAATTACTAGTTAGTTCCCATCCCAAAAAGGAAGGTCATCACCTGAACGCGGAATTTTATCTCATCTGCTTTGTCATAACTTCTTGATATAGTGGCAACTATGTCTTCGAAGTTATTCCGCGCATCTGAGACAAACTTCTCATTCAGTTAATAACCCCCATTCTGGGATGGATACCAAGTATTAATAAGTATCAACTCCCTGTCCCCACTGATTTTTTTTAAAATTTAGTTTATTTTTTTGCTTTTTTCAGAAGATAGTGTTTCATTATACATTATGAATACTATACCTCAAAAAATTCTGGATCCGCCACCACCCCCACCGGAACCACAAAACAACACCGAAAAAACTCAACCCAATCCCAAAGGATTATTCAAATTCAAACCAACTGAAACCGTTGTTGTTTTACTAATAATCCTGGCTAGTATCGCTGCCTATTTTCTGATGGAAGGCCAAACCAACGCCGCCAGCAAAATTTCCCGGGATAACAAGGAAAAAACAACCCAGACACAATTTTCAACTATTGAAAAAACAAATACGAAAACCGACACAAAAGATAACCATAAACAGAAGGTACCGGAAGTCATCAAAATTGCTCCTTCCATAATTCCGGAAAATTCCAGTATTCCTATTGAACAGCAAGTATACATTGTTAAAAACGGCGAATTTGAAATCAAAAGTGAAGTAGATGCCCGTAAACTTGGATATTCAATTATTAACCTCAGTAACGATTTTACCCCTTATATTTTTACTGACGGCTTGAAAAAAGAAAATACCTACCGCACAACTTTTTTGAATATCGCCAATGACCGTACCAATGAGAACGGAAAAAAACTTAAAAAAGGCGAACACAATTATACCGAGTTATATGGTATCCCTCCTGCTCTGAGCGTAATTCAACAGAGATTTTTGGAAGACTCACAAAAAGAATGCTACAAAGATCTCAAAATTGATTTCTTCCGTAAATCCAGAACCATCGTTAAATATAATTCCAGACGCAATCTTGCCAAAGAAGTAAGTCAACTGCGTAGACAAGTACAAGAGGCTCGAAAAAAAACAGGAAAAAAATCACTCAATGAACTGGCCAAGGTCAAAAAATACAAATATCTTGTCAAAAAATACAGACTCATGGTGGTAAAGCTTTCAATGGCTATTGAAGCTCAAAAGCGACTAAAATGCGAAGGTTTGCTTGAATCCTACTCCCCGGGTTATATCTCCTGGGATACCATCAAAGCCATCAAAGATTTTGAACACAAACACATGATCTACGGCTGGGGAATCATTGCCGGGAAAACCAGGAAAGGATTTGGCAGACCTCCACTGGAGAATAATTTCAGGGCATTTCGCCGCGTACTGGAAGCGAGAATCAGTTGGTCCCTGGGAATTTTGGAAGATGGTTCCGTCAACAAATCCAAAAAACTGAAAGCATCATTCAAAGGCAAAGACGGTAAAACAAAGAAAATTCCCAATCTCATCAAATTGTATACAGATCTTGTTTTGAAAAAACTGCAGGCGGATACACCTGATAAAGCTCTGGAATTTTTTACCGCCCTTGCTCCGAACAATTTCAGAAAATTCAGAATCGCCGTCAAATTGCCGGAGCTTCCTGAATATTATAATTCAGACATGGATTTTGAAGTCGAGATAGACAGGGGAGATGTTTATTACGATGCTCCTTTCGATGCCAACGGCAAAAAACGATCCCAACCCAAATATCGTCGTCCTCGCCTTACCCTTTTCACCAATTATAATGATCAAAGAATTCCGTTGATTACTTGGGGGACAACAATCGGCGGCTGGAGAACTGAATTCAAGGACGGAAAAGAATATTATGCCTATAAGAATTCAGATGTGGGAGAACGGATCTGGAAAGACATCTATGCAGCTCCAGTATGGATTCCTCCCAAATCAACCCCACCTGGCGGTTTAATGAAAAGCTATTATAAGGATGGACGCTGGATAACCCGTCTTAACAAAGAAGAAATCGGCCCAAGTTATGCCAGTGCTTATGGACTGGTAGCAGCTCATCATATTCGAGATCGCTCAGACTCAGGCAAATCCATCTGGCTTGATAATGGAATCAGAACTCACGGCAGCGTGGACTACATGTCAATAATGAGAAGACATTCACATGGATGTCATCGTTTGCACAACCATCTTGCCATCAGGCTGTTTTCAACCATTCTCAAACACCATCAGCATGAAAGGATAGGTCAAACCAAGTTGATCTATCAAAGAAAATTTACTTACAAAGATAAAGAACAGACAATTTCCATCAACACTCGCGGCTACAGGTATTCTCTTGAAAAACCCATAAAAGTAAATGTGTTAGCCGGAAGAATTCTGGGTAAACAAAAAAAACCTCATGAAGGTTATATTAGAAAACCGGGAGTGGAATATGATGAAAATGATGAAAATCTGCTTTCCCCTGAAGAGAAGAAAAAACTTGAAGAAAATAAAGAAGAAAACGAAAAAGAAGAAAATTCCGATACAGACAAACAAAATTCTCCTATTGAAAACAAGGTTGGGATAGAAAAGTCCAATCAAACCAATCCTCTACAAAAAAAACTACCTCCTCCCCCCAAAAACAAAAAACCTGTTAAGTAGTTCCCAATCCCAAAAAGGAAGGTCATCGTCTGAATGCGGAATTTTACCTCATCAGTTTTGTCATAACTACTTGAAATAGTAGTAGCTATATCTGCGAAGTTACTCCGCGCTCCTGAGGGAAAATTCTTCCACAGCCAAAAACCCCCATTCTGGAACGGGAACTAAGTAGTTCTCCTGGTATTAATTGCAGTGTCTTTTTAATTTTTGTTCGATTTTTTTGATTATTTTTTCAGAAGGATTGTAGTTCTTGAAAAATTCGGATTTCTTTTTGATTGCCTGCTGGCATTTACCTTCGGCTGCAAGTTCTAAAATACTGGAAAATACCTGATATTTACGAGCAACCTTGAGAAATTGAGAGGCTCTTTTGTTGTCTGGATCTATTTTCAAGCTTTTTTGAATGTGCTTGACAGCTTTTTCCCAATCCTGAAGATGCATGTAAATATAAGCAAGTCGCAAATGCCCCTCAAGTTTGAAGCCTTTTATAGTAAGCAACTTCTTAAAGTAAGTAAGAGCCTGACTGGTTCTTTTGTCCTGATAATAAATACTGCCCACGGCAATGATTGAAGGAGCGTAACTACCGTCAACCATCAAGGACTTGGCATAATAGGAAAAGGCATCTTTTTTCTTATTCTGCTCCATGTATATTCCTCCAAGGTTATACCACAAAGCCGGATTATCTGGATATTTATTCAGCCCTTTGCGCACCACCTCTTCAGCCAGTTTCAATTTTTTCAAATAAAACAGGGTTTCAGAATAATTGACATAAAGGTCAGCAAAGTTGGCTCCATTGGCTAACGCTTCCTTAAACATACTTTGAGCTTTTACCAATTTTTTCAGGTTAAAAGCAGCGACTCCCCCTAAATAGAGTAGTTGATTCT
>JAWLEA010000053.1:0-20689 GCA_041686345.1 Polyangia bacterium
AAAAAAATAAGAAATAAAAATAATCTTTTCATGCTGGCAGATTATAGCCTAAATTCCATTAATTTTTTACTACTTTTTCAAGATGTTTGATCACCTTTGGAAAACCGCCCTCTTTAACCAGCCGGACGTAAGTACTGCGGTAGTTCCTGATAAGGCTGACTTCATCCGTGATAACATCGTATACCTTCCATCCTGAAGATGTTTTGAGCAATTTATAAGCAACAGAAATTTGATCTTCCCTTTTGCCATCCACCTTGTTCAAAGTGGTGGACACCTTGGCTCTTTTTCCTATTATCTTCTGATTTTTGAAAGAAATCTTGTATTTCTTATGCTTCTGCAGTTTTTTGGTATAACTTTTCTGAATCATTTTGGTAAAGAGTTGAACATATTTCTTTTTCTGTTCATTATTAATCTTGTTCCAGGTTTTATAAAGGGCGGCCTTGGCCATAATCTCAAAAGCAAAATATTGTTTCAACTGCAGATAAAAATTTCTCCGCTGAAATTTTGACATATTCTTTTTTACTTTCAATTTTACCAATTTGCGAAATGATTTGATACGACCTTCCGGAGTTTTACTCTGGTCAATTTCGACCTTGCAATCATCACCACATGGCTTTTCGGCTGAAAGAACCGGAACCCAAAAAACAAAAGAACAGAGAAGAATAAAATATTTCATGATTAACCTCCTGCAGGGAGAATTGTTACAAAAACAGTATTTGTCAAAAAGATTCACGGAAACAAATTATTTCACCTTATGCAAATTTGCAAACAATTTGTATCGATCTTTGAACTGTTACGAAAATAAAAAGCAATAATTCAATAAAAATCAGATTTTCCTTTGTAAAATGGAGAAATTCTTGTACTTATTTGATGAATTTTATATCATCAGGTTTTGGATTGTCATCATCAGGCATTGACAATGCTTTCACCTGCTGCTTTAGTTCCTCGTTCCACTCAGGAGTCTGTTTTGGCTAAAAATTTTCCTGTTTTGTTTTTGCATGGCTTCACCTCGAGTCTTGATTGCATCAAATTTCCTGTTCAAGCTCTCAGACAAAAGAATTTTTCTGTCTCAACCCCGGTACTGCGTGGTCACAATTCCAGATATCAGAATCTCAGAGGAGTAAAAGCTGAAAATTGGTATGAAGATGCAGAAAAAGAGCTTCTCAAAATTCATGCTGACCAACAAAAGCCGGTTATGGTTGCAGGACTTTCCATGGGAGGACTGGTAACTATCAACCTTGCCTTGAAACATCCTGAAAAAATTCATTGTCTGGCTCTGGCAGCGCCTGCTTTGATTTTTAAAGACAAATTGGCACCTCTGGCCAAATATTTAAATTTTTTCTTTAAATACTGGAAATCACCTAATTCTTTCAACAGCAAAGAACACAAGAGAAAGTACAATACAAATTACTCCAAATTTGCCGTTGACAGTTTCGTTTCACTATACAAATATTCTGTTAAAACTCGGAATAATCTGGATAAACTGAATACACCTTTTCTGGTTATGCACTCCTTTAAAGATCAGGTAATTTCCCATAAAGGGAGTAAAGAACTCATTCAAAAAGCCAATTCAGATCAAAAAAATATCATTTTTTATTCCAAATCCGGACATGAGCTTTACCTAGATCTCGAAAAAGACAAAGTTGTTTACGACACTGTAAATTATTTCCTTAAAATGGATAAAAAGCATGAACTTACTGAGTAGTCTTATTTTCACCACTTTTCTGTCAACTTCTTTCATGTTGACATCCCAATCTTCTGGAAACAACCAGCTTAATCAAATCGATCTGGACACAATAAATCTTTATCGACAGGAAACATCCAAACTCCCTTTCTTTTTCAACATAAATCTGGATTTTTTCAGTAAATTCAAAACCCGAACTGATTCAATTGATTTTTTCAAAATCAGAGGTCGGCTGCAAGGTTGCCTTCTCAATGAAAACAAAAAATGCAGTCATAAATATCTTAAATTGATGGAGACTCAAGCCAATCATTATCCGGAATTTCTTTTTTTTAAATACTTTTATAATTACCAGTTCGAAAATTCTTCTCTCATAATTAAAGATCCTGGTGCAAGTAAAAAATTAGAATTACTGAAGTACATTATTGAAATGCAACATTCCCTATCCGCAAAATTAAAATCTTCCACCAAATCTCTAATAAATTCCGCCTCTCTTTTTGCCTATATCTATTATAGTAAAGCCATGAAATTCAAAAAAAACGGTTATCTCAAAAAAGCCTATGGCTTTTTTCTTTATTTTCTCTACCAGATTGAAGCTCATCCCGAAATTTTCTCCCGGAATCTGTTGCACACAGCTATTAAAAACCTGGCAGAAATCAAACACAAACTTGGCGATTACAAACAGGCAATTGCCATAATTCAATGGATAGATTACTATTCACTAAAACAAGGTACTTCCAGAAATATTCAAAATAAGGTACGCAAATGCTCCTGGCAGGTTTTAGTTGCCGGCAACTGTAATTCTTCCTCCCAAAAAAATAATTTTAAACAACTTGATTCACCCCGGGAAAAACTTTACCAGCAAGCTCTCCTTGCTCTTACCAAAGATTCAGGAAAAGCTGCAACTTATTTCAAATTGTACCTCAAAAAATATCCAGACAACTACTTTAACGATAATATCATCAACTTCCTGAAATGGCTGAAAGCTAATCCTGTCAAGAATTAACCAAAGCCCTTCCCCATAGCAAAAATGATTTCCAGAAAAAAATTAAACAAACAAAATAAAATCGAGCTTTATGGAATATCCAACCCTTCGTATGGAATTTGGTGGGTTTCCGAATTGCTTAATAAAAATTTGACAGATAAAACTATTTTTTATCTAACCGCATCCGAAGCAAAAGCACTGAGTGCTTTTGATGAATTTCAACTTTTTTGCGGCCGAGAAAAATTGGATCTTGACGATCCTCTGAGCGCCGAGAAAATTGAAACCATCCCTCTTTTTGAAGGAAGCATCTATTCGGAATTATATACTGAAAAATACTGGATGCAGCAGCGAATGGCAAGTCTTGCCAGATTGCGTTATGGTTATCAGGGAAAGCTCAATGTAATCTCAATTCAATCTCTCAGTCGCAAAGTCATTCCTCCGGATACTCTTGATGATGCCAGTCAATTATTGGCCAGGGACATCGAAACAGACCGTAACCGAATGACCACTCAATTAATCGAAAGTGGCTACCAGAATGTTGATATTGTAGATGATTATGCAACTTTTTCCGTAAGAGGTCAGGTTGTCGATGTTTTTGTACCTGCTTATTCTTTTCCAGCCCGTATTATCTTTTTTGATGATATAATCGAATCTATTTTTCTTTTTGATCCCGATACTCAAAAACGATTGAAAGAGATTGACGAACTTCTTATTCATCCCGTAATGGAAACAATCAAAGGAGATACCTCGCAATTTCGACAAAAACTGCTGCAAAAAGCCGATGAAGTATGTTTTCCAAGTTCCAAAACCAAATATATCCTCCAGAGAATTGAGAATGGAGAAAGTTTTTTCGGAATGGAAGCATTTACTCCGTTGTACCACCAGCGACTGGTTCCAGTGTTTGAATATTTTCCTGATGACTCCCTTCTTATTATTGAATCTCCGGAAGAAATCGACTTTGAACTGGCCAATCAACTGGAAGAAGAAAATCAGAACTATCAGAAAAAAATCCAAGATGCTCAACTGGCCTTCCCTCCGAAAGATTTTTATCTGGATTCCTCATCCTTGCAGAAAGCAAAAGAAAACATTCAAACTGTAGAACTCTTTGAAACAATGGATGAGCCGGAAAACAGTGCGGAATTTACAAATCTCGTTTTCAACAGATTCAGTTTCAACAAGAATCTTGAAAACAACACCCGGCTATTTACCCCTCTTTTAGACAAACTCCAAAACCATCTTCATGATAATTACCGTATCCTTCTATGCAGTCCCGAAAAACAAAAAAATTCGCCCCTGGCTCGAATTTTTCAGGAACGCCAACTGCAAATTGCCGATTTCAACAATAAAACCCCATTTACTTTCGAACTCCTTGAGCCGGAAAAAATTTATTTTCGCCAAGGACATCTGCGGAAGGGGTTTGTCTCTGAAACCCAGGGAATAGTTACCTGCAGTGAAGAAGAAATTTTCGGCAGAAAAATCAGAAGACCAAAAAGAAAAGATTCCCGTTTTGTTTCGGATATCACCAACCTCGACACAATAAAAACAGGAGATCGAATAGTACACAAGGTACACGGAATTGGAATCTATCGGGGACTTTACAAGATGGAGCCGGCAGGCATTCCCGGAGATTATATCAAGCTGGAATACAGAGGCAATGATCTCCTCTATCTTCCTGCTCATCGCATTTCATCAATATCCCGTTACAAAGGTGGCAAAAATATACGTCTGGACAAATTGGGAGGCTCAACTTGGGAAAAAACCAGGAAAAAAGTTGAAAAAAAGGTTAAAAATTTGGCTGAAAAGTTGCTGCAGATGGCATCTGAAAGAGCTGCCGTCAAAGGATATGCTTATTCAGTGGATGATCCTCTGTTTTATGAATTTGAAGCTACCTTCCCTTATGATGAAACCGACGATCAGATTAAAGCTATCAATGAAGTTGTCGAAGATATGACTTCATCCACTCCCATGGAAAAACTCATCTGCGGAGATGTAGGTTACGGGAAAACCGAAATTGCCATGCGAGCCGCCTTTATTGCAATACTTGCCGGAAAACAGGTAGCTTTGTTGGCGCCTACAACTTTACTTGTAGAACAGCATTATCGTACCTTTCGCGAAAGAATGGACAGTTTTGCTATTTCTACGGCAGCATTAAGCAGATTTCAATCAACCAGAAAACAAAAATTAACACTGGATAAATTAGCCGAAGGCGAAATCGACATTGTAATAGGTACCCATCGGCTTTTGAGCAAAGATATAAATTATAAAGATCTGGGACTGCTTATTATTGATGAAGAACAGAAATTCGGGGTGGCTCAAAAAGACAAGTTCAAGTTCACAAGTCCAAATCTTGATGTTCTTTATTTGAGTGCCACCCCTATTCCTCGTACTCTGCATATGAGTGTAATGGGTCTTAAAGATATTTCCCTGATTACCACTCCTCCCAGTGAAAGACTCGCTGTAAAAACCTATATTTCACCAGTGAAGGAAAGAATATTGAAACAGGCAATAGAGAAAGAAATCCAGCGGGGAGGCCAGGTTTTTGCAGTAGTTTCAAAAATCGAAGGTTCCAAGGATACCAACAGCATAGAAGACTGGTTTGAAAAGCTTTCTCAACTTGTTCCAGAAGCAAAAATTGCCATGGCTCATGGAAAAATGCGCAATGATCAACTGGAAAGAATAATGTTCAAATTTCTCAATGGTTCCTTTAATCTGCTTGTTTCTACTAATATCATCGGTTCCGGACTGGACATAGCTTCAGCTAATACCATTATGGTTCTGGATGCTCAGAATTTTGGCCTGGCTCAACTATATCAATTGCGTGGACGAGTGGGAAGAGGACGTAATCAGGGATACGCCTATTTCTTCATTACTGACAACGGCAATCTCACTTTGAATGCCCAGAAACGTCTTGCCGCATTGAGAAGACACACTCGCCTGGGTTCTGGTTTCAATCTTGCCAGCGAAGACTTGAGCATCAGGGGAGCCGGTGAATTACTCGGAAAGAAGCAATCCGGTTCCATTGCAGCCGTAGGTTTTGACACCTATGTCGAAATTATTGAAGAAGCCGTCAACGAACTTAAAGGAGAAAAACCCATCCCTCTTAATGATCCAAAACTCAATGTCGATCTTCCCTGCTACATCCCAGACGACTTTATCCTGGAACCAACTGAACGCCTCGTATATTATCGGCGACTGGGAACAGCTGTTGACATTGAAGAGGTTGATGAACAAATTGAATTAATAGCTGACAAATTTGGAACTCTGCCAACTGAAGTTGAACTTTTGGGAGAATTGATGAAAATAAAAACTCAATTGAGAAAAATCAATGCTTTGAAAATAAGTACTACACCTGCCAAAGCTTTGATCAGACTTGATAAAAATAATTTTATAAATGGAGAAAAATTTGTGGAATTAATCAAGAAAAATTCGAGTTTCATTTTACAGGGTCCCGAGCAAATAACTGTCAAACTGAATAAGGACTTGAAAAATCTGGAAAAATTAAGAGAGTTAAGGACTAACTTGCACCTTCTGACATCATGTGCTACTTAATCAGTTGTTTGTTAAAACCATGAATTTATTTTTATAACCACATTAATTTATTTTTCAGTTATTGCTGTTTAATCATTCTCAATAAAATTCCGGTTGTTTATGTTTATTCTGTTGTGGCCAAAGTGCCCAAATCATAATTTACAGGTTTTTATTAAATCTGTAGCACAAACATATGATGCAGCAACTGTTAAAAGGAGTTTTACCATGAATTCAAAACTTGGAAAACTACTGTTTTTTCTACCTCTTTTTATTTTACTCGCTTCTTGCAAACCTAAAGAACAAGATGCACAATACTATGTCCAGCCTCAATCTTCCGAAGAAAAAGCCAAGCTTGAAAAGGGGCAACAGTACAAGGGCAAAAACGGAAAACTCTATTTGCCTGTTCATTCTCTGGCAAAAGCTCCCAAACCCAACCCGCAATTCAAAAAAGAATATAAATTGATGAAGCCCTATCAGGCTAAAAACGGTAAAAACTACTATTTCCCCAAAAAAGCACTGGAAGAATTGGGAATAGATTCCGCTGCAAAAATGGGAAACAAAAAGTCTTCAAGCAAGAAACAAAAAGCCAAAAAACTCGATGAAAAAGATCGTAAAAAAGTAGTTGCAGTAGTTAATGGTAAAAAAATTACTGTTGGTGAATTATATGATGAAATCAACAGTAAACCGCTTACGTGGAGAAGACTTTACAAGTCTAAAGAAAAGAAAAAAGAATTTCTGATCAACAATCTCATATCCGACATGCTCATTTACAAAGAAGCTCTTAAGAATAATGTTGACAAAGATGAATCTGTCCAAAGGATTAAAAACCGCAGAATGCGCAATCTGCTAAGTCAAAAACATCGTAAAAAAATGATGAATGACATCAAGGTAACCGACCAGGAAGCCAAAGAATTTTATCAGAAGAACATCCATAAATTTGTTCATCCTGAAGGAATGATTGCCGCTCATATCCTGGTTGAAGACAAAACACTTGCCAATAAAATTATCCAAAAACTGAAAGAGGCTCCTGGTAAAAAAGCTGGAATCATCTGGAGAAAAATGGTTAAAGAACATTCTCTGGACAAAGACACTAAACACCGTGGCGGCCTGCTTATTTCAAAAAAACACCGACATGTATACAAAAATGATAAGGTTCATGAAAAACCACTGGTTGATGCTATCTGGAGCCTTAAAAAAGACAGAGACATCGGAGGACCTGTCAAAACTTCCAAAGGCTGGCATATCGTTAAGCGATATAGTAAACGCCGAGCTATGGATATCAAATTCAAAGATGTAAAAAGAAGAATGCAAAAACTCGTAAGAAATCAGAAAATCAACAAGAAATACAATGACTGGCTTGAAAAACTTAAAAACAAATATAAAGTCAAAGTCTACCCTGACAATCTAAAATTTGTTGAGGTTGATACCAGCAATAAAAATAAAAAGAAACCTCTTCCCGCCAAAAGCGGCAAAAAGAAAATCTTGAATAAAAACAAATAATCTTGAATAGATCTATTACGAGGTAAAAAATGTCAAAAAAATATATCAAATACTTGTCATCTTTCATAATTGGAACAGGTTTGCTCTTTTCTTTGAATTTTGTTGTCAAAGCAACCCAGAATGAAGCTGCTCCCGAAAAAGTTAAAATAACCCCGGCTGATAAAGAAAAAGTTGTTGTAAAAATTGGAGATAAAACCATAACCGCCGGTGAACTTGAAAATAAACTCAACAACATCGTTCCTTTTGTCAGAAAAAGATATGTATCAGACGAGGGAAAACGCGAATACCTGGAACAACTGGTTAATCAGGAAGTTCTGGCCATGGAAGCCAAGGCCCAGGATTTTGACGAAAAAGAAAGTGTTAAAAATGCAGTAAGAACTACAATGATCTACCGCCAAAAGAAATTGGCTGTAAATAACAGAATCAAAAAAGAAAATATCACCGAAAAAGAAATCAAGGAATATTACGATAAGCACATCAACGAATATCAGCGTCCGGAACGTCGAAGAGTAAATATACTTGTAGTAAAAGACAAAAAGAAAGCAGAAAAACTAAAAAAAGAAATTACCGCCAAAAAATTGAATCTGCGCACTTTCCACAAAATGGTCAAAAAACACAGCATTGATGAAAAATCAAAAAAAAGAGCAGGAATGCTGCAATTTTTTGATAAAGATTCCAAAAAAATCGAAAAATCGATCATTGCTCAGGCCTTCAATATGAAAAAAACCGGTGAAATTGCAGGACCTGTCAAAACCTCCAAAGGTTTCACCTTGATTAGACTTTCCGGTATCAGTCCCACAGTCAACAAATCGCTTGAAGAAGTTAACGATCTTATAGTTGAAAGGATTTTACGTAAAAAAAGAAGTAAAGAATTAAAAAATTACTTGGAAGAACTTAGAAAAAATGCTGAGATTAAAATCATTGAAGAAAACCTCGATCTAGTCAAAATAAACAACAATCATAAACCTTTAGGTGGTAAAAATTTTCACAGTCCCGGAAAACAAAGTAGACACAAGCAAAGGAGAGTACCTCCTTCTTTGAGAAAGAAACTCAAAAATAAAATGACCGGGAAAACAAAAAAATAAAGTTTTAGTTTAACTTTTCTGACTTTAACATTAACTGTTCAACTCTCGGAAAATCCAATGATAATCAATTTATTAGCTTTTATTTTATTAAGCACCAATCCCGAACCTTCCTATACCGATGGCATTGCCGCAATTGTCGGAAAAAAAATAATCCTGGCCAGTGAAGTAAAACAGAATATCAAACCTCAACTTCCCAAACTGTGCCAAATTCCGGAAAAAGGTAAACAACTGGCTACTTTGAACAAATTCTGGGAAGAGGCTCTTTCAGCAGAAATAAACATGATTCTTATGGAATTGGAGGCTGAAAAACATAATATTGAAGTAGGCCCGGAACAAGTCAATGCTGCTGTTCAAATGGTCATCAAGAAAAATAATTTCAGTTCCCTCAAAGAGTTGAAACAAGCACTTGCCAAAAAGAACGTTTCTTATTTTTTAATGCGGAAACAGCTAAAAAACTCAATTTTGCGCCAGCAATTGCTGGCCAATGTAGTCCATGCCAAGGTCAATGTTGGAGAAGAAGCAATAAAATCTTATTATCTCGACAAGGTGCGAAAAGCCGGGGCTGAAGAAAACATCGATTTTCAACAAATTTTCATTCCTCACAATAAAAATCCCAAAAAACATATTAAAATCATTAAAAAAGCTCTTAAAAACAAGGTAGATTTTAAAACCATAGCCCTTAAATTTGCTAAATTTCTTCCACCTGATAAATCTTTTCTGGAAAAAGGTGTGAGCTCTGGACTCTATCCACCTCAAATCAACCGATACCTCTTTCCCGACAAAAAGAAAAATCAAGTTGACAACAAAGTGATCGGCCCCTTGAAAACAGACAAGGGATTCTACTTTATCAAAATTGTCAACCGCAATGAATCCGGTTATCTCCCCTATGAAAAAGTCAGAGATAAATTAAAAAAAGAATTGATAAACAAAAAGATGAAAAAGAAAACAAAAAACTGGTTGAAAAATCTTCGAAATAAATACCTGGTTAATATTAAATTAACCACTTACCCCAATAATTTTCTTTGCCCCAATAAATAACTCCAAATTGTCAACTTGAAATGGATAAAACTGTAACTATAATCAGTTTTGCGATTTTGCTTCCATTTGAACAGGTGGAAAGAATATAACTCACGTCTTTCAAAACAGGAGAATATAATGGCGTTAGGACATTTTGAAAAAATTGATGGAGCCGTAGCTGCTAAAGATCGTACAACTCGCTTGGCTTTCATTGCTAAAGTCTATAATTGGCTGGCCGGAGCCTTGGCAGTTATGGTAGGATTCGGCTATCTTTCTTTCAAATACATTCAACCAAGCCCGGGGTTATACAATCTTTTTCTTTTTGGCCCCCTGGGAATAGTGATTGTCGCCATGTTTACAGCCAAAAAAAAAGGATTGAATGCAGTTTTGTTCATGGCTTTTGCCCTGCTTGAAGGAGGAATGCTGGGTATTATTGCCAAGTCATATGCTGCTGCCGGCTCAATGGCTATTTTCGGCCAGGCGGCAATCTTGACGATTATAGTATTTGGCGGGCTCACAGCATACGTACATATTACCAAAAAAGATTTCAGTTTCCTCGGTGGTTTTCTTTTTGTGGGATTATTTTTATTGATAGGAGCTGGAATTGCCAGCATATTTATCAGTTCAAATGCTCTCCACCTGGCTTATTCTGTGGGTGGAGTGGGCATTTTTTCTCTTTACATTCTTTATGATACTTCCAGAATTATCCACAGAGCCAAAGATGATGAAGCTGTTTTTGCAGCCTGGATGCTTCTCCTTGACATCGTCAACCTTTTCCTTTTTATCCTCAGACTTCTCGATTATCGTTGACGTGACATCATTCAACTTTATCTAGTTCCCATCCCAGAAGTGGGGTTTTTGGCTGGGGAAGAAGTTTGATTGAGATGCGCGGAATAACTGTAAAGATATAGCCACCACTATTTCAAGCAGTTAAGACAAAGCAGATCAATTAAAATTCCGTCGTCAGACGATGACATCCATTTTTGGGATGGGAACTATCAAATTTTAGCTCTTTTTCAAAACTGCTTATAGTCTGTAAAATTTTTTAATTTCGACTATAATCTGACAACATGCATATTAATCACTTCAACTTGCACAAGTTGCCTGGTTTTTTTCAATATCATTCCAACAGGTGTTTCATTATGAAAACTATTTTAATTTCTATTTTTACTCTGGTCTTCATTACTCAAGGTTGTGTCAAAAAAAGCAAATATCAGAAGCAAGTTAATTTATACAGACAACTTAAAAAGAATTTCAACACTCTGGAACAGCAAAGTGAAGCCTGTAAAAAATCCTTGAAATTAAAAAACGCCGACTTCAAAAGGATATCTGATAACTTTGAAAATCTTAAATCTCGTCACTCCAATCTGCAGAAAAAATTAAGCGGAGTTGAAGGCAAGGCCGGCAAACTCAAAGAAGAATTAAAACACACTTCAGATAAATTGACAGAATTGGCAAAAGCAAAAAAAGAAGCTGAAAAACGGGCTCGAACTCTGAAAGAACTCACTGACAAATTCAGATCACTGATAGACGCCGGAGATCTTGAAGTGATCAATCGCAACGGCAGACTGGTCATCAAATTAAAAGCTGCAATCCTGTTCGGTTCAGGTAGTGCAAGTGTGAAATCCATTGGAAAAAAAGCCTTGCGAAATGTAGCAAAAGTATTAAAGAAAATGGACAAAAAGCATTTTCAGATTGCCGGACACACAGATGACGAACCAATCAACAGCAAAAAATTCAAAAATAATTGGCTGCTTTCAGCCTATCGTGCTGTCAATGTGGTCAGAGTCCTGCAACGAGCAGGAGTTCCCGGAAAAATGCTCAGTGCAGCCGGCTACTCCAAATATCAACCTTTAAAACCGAACAAAACCGAAGAAAACAAAAAATTCAACAGAAGAATAGAAATCCAAATTATTCCAGAAATACCATCCTTTCTGCAAAAATAGGTCAGATATGAGTAAAAAACGCGACTATTACGAAATTCTAGGCGTCCGTAGAGAAGCTACTTCCGTCGAAATTAAAAGGGCATACAGAAAACTTGCCAACAAATACCATCCGGACAGAAACCCCGGAGATAAAACAGCCGAAGATAAATTCAAAGAAGCTTCTGAAGCTTATTCTGTTCTTTCTGACTCAGAAAAGCGGGCCTCATATGACAGATTTGGCCACGAGGTTCCCGGAGGGGGATTTGGAGGATTCAACGACATTAACGACATTTTTTCCAATCTTGGAGATATTTTTGGGGATATTTTTGGAGGAGGATTCAGAAGAACTCCCCGAGGACAAGATATAGAAACAGTAACCAGAATATCCTTTGAGGAATCTCTTTTCGGAATCACCAAATCGATTAAAGTGGATCGCATGATCAATTGCGACAATTGCGATGGTTCCGGAGCCAAACCAGGAACCACCAAAGAAACCTGTAGAAAATGCAACGGACAGGGACAGGTTGTTCATCGTCAGGGATTTTTTGCTTTTGCCTCCACCTGCCCTGATTGTGGAGGAGACGGTCAATATATCAAAGAAAAATGTAAAAAATGCAATGGTTTGGGCAAAGTAAAAAAAACCAGTTCCTTAAAAGTCAAAATTCCGGCCGGAGTGGAACATGGTCAGATCATAAAAATTTCCGGAAAGGGACAGGCAGCACCTCCTGGTGGTATTCCCGGCGATCTCAGAATTAATATTCTGGTTGAACAGAGCGCAGATTTTGAAAGACACGGTTACGATCTCCACACTGTCAAAAAAATTACTTTTCCCCAATTGGCACTTGGTTCTGAGCTTGAATTGGAAATCCCTGCAAGTAACAAACAAGGTGACACAAAATCCATCAGGATAAATATTCCTTCCGGAACCCAGTTAAAAAAAGTTTTTACAGTTGAAAAAAAGGGAGTACCCTATCTCGAACGGGATCAACGTGGCGATCTGCATGTTCATCTTGAACTTACAGTTCCCAAAAAACTAAATACGGAGGAAAAACACCTCTTGGAACAATATGCCTCTATCAGAGGTGAAAAATTAAAAAAGAAAAAAAGTTTTATTGAAAAAGTTTTTACTTGAAAATCAAACCATCATTATTATTCCCACACCATTCCCTCCTTCAATAATCCATTTCAATAAATTCTCTATTTTTACTCCTGTTTGTTTTTAATTCTCTTTTTTTGCATCTCAAGCAGAATAAGGTATTATTGTTATTCAAGGAATTTTCATAAAGTGATCTCCAAAATAATCTAATCAGTTCACATTTTAAAAAAAATATTTGGCTGAATACATAATTTCGCTTCATCAGTTTTATCGTAACCTCTCGAAATAGAGTCAAATTGGAGTCTGTGCATCTGAGGCAAACTTCTTATCCAGTCAAAATACCCATTTCTGGGACAGAAATTAAAAAGAAAATTCAGTAATTTTGAACATAGAATTATTTTAATAAATTTGTTATGCTTTAATATTGTATGTTCATGAAGATTTAAAGCTTCTATTGCAAAATTTTATTTTTTTTGCTTTAAACACAAACATTATTTTAAATTTCAGGCTGCTTTAATGTAGCAGCACTTTCTATAACGGTTTCGACAGCATGTCTGAGAATAAAATTTCATTTATTTTGCATCTTGACTGATCAAGAACAATTTATCTGTTATTATTTGCATTTTGGTTCCGCCATGAACGGGAACATAAAAAATATGAAGCTTTTTTAAACAACATCGTTTTTTGCCTGGGAAAATTTGATTCAGGCTTTAAACTTTTGGAGAAATCAAATGAGTTCAAATAACGGCTCGGGTAAAAATAAAAAACGAAGAAAAATAAAGAAATACACAAAAACAATTACCGGCAACTCCCCAATTCCTCAAAACAAAGAAAAAAACTCCAATTCAACCAATTCCAACGAAGATTCAATAGATGGAGAATCAATAGATGGAGAAGCCGAAAATACGGAAAACTGGGTTATTTCTTTTGATTCCTCAGGCAAAACTAGAAAAACAGTTGAAAAAACTAGAGAATCCAATATTTCCAGCACTCAACTCGGTAACAGAATCATTAAAAGTGCCAAGCAAAAATTTGCATCTCAAGCTGGTTCCCGTTCAGGCAGATCAACAGCAGGTGGTTTTCCCAGAACCAAAGACGGTTATGCACCTGGAACAATGGTCTACAAATATGAAATTCTCAAATTACTTGGACGGGGAGGAATGGGAAGTGTCTATGTAGCTCACGACACCAAACTCGGGCGTAAAGTTGCAATCAAGTTTTTGAGTAAAAAAATCAGTGGCAAAAAGAAATTTCGCAAGCGTTTCATGATTGAAGCCCAAGCTACAGCCAAACTCAATCACGAAAACGTAGTTACCATTTATGATGTGGGTGAATTTGAAGGCAGTTCTTATCTGGTTTTGGAATTTCTCGAAGGCACCGAGCTTACCAAACTCATCAAAAACCGCAAATTGCCACTGCCTCAAGTTATCCACTACATGATTCCAGTTGTCCGAGCATTGAAAATAGCTCACGACAAAGGAATTATCCATCGTGACCTCAAACCAGACAATATCTTTGTTCAAAAAGATGGTGGTGTAAAGGTTCTGGATTTCGGTCTGGCCAAAATGGTCGACGAATCCACAACAATAAATATCGATCGCAATCAAATCAAGGAAGAAATTGCTAAAGGCAAAGATCAGGGACTAACCAAAGCCGGAGCTATCATGGGTACCTACGCTTACATGTCCCCCGAACAGTGGGGCATGGACAAAGTTGACGCTCTCAGTGATATCTGGGCTGTAGGTGTAATCCTGTTTGAGATGCTAACCGGAGAACATCCTCTGGGTACTCGTTCAGCACAAAAGCTGGCCAACAGTGCTGCCCAACTTGACGAGAAAGTCCGCTCCATCAAAAAAGTGGATCCCACTCTGCCCAATGAAATTGCCGCTATCGTCAGCAAAGCACTCGCTAAAAACAAGGCAGAGCGTTACCAAAGTGCCAATGAATTGCTCAAGGATCTGGAATCAGCAGATCCCAACCGACAAGTTGGCAGAAGACTCTCTGCAGATGAAACCCCCTACCCCGGCCTTTCAACTTTCCAGGAAAACGATGCTGACAAGTTCTTTGGTCGAGACTCGGAAATTGCCAAATTCATCAACAAATTGAAAACAAATGCCCTGCTTGCCGTCATTGGTCCCTCAGGAGCAGGTAAATCCTCCTTTATCAGAGCCGGTGTCATCCCAACCATTAAAAGGCAGGGTCGAAAAGCCTGGGACATGATCACAATTCGTCCAGGTCGCGATCCCTTTGCCGGACTGGCAGCCAGCCTGCTCAAAGGGGGTTCTTCAACCAGCAATACAATAGCAATTCAGCAGGAACAAAAACTTGCCAACAAACTGAAACAAGAACCGGGACAACTGGGAACACTGCTTCGTTCCAGGAGCAGATCCACCGGACATCCGGTCATGCTTTTCGTCGATCAGTTCGAGGAAACTTTTACTCTGGTTTCAGAAGATGATGCCACTTTGTTCACCAGAGCACTTGCTGGTGCGGGAGAGGATCCCGAAGTTCCCGTGAGAGTTGTTGTTGCCATGCGTTCCGATTTTCTCGATCGCGTAGCCGAATACGAACAACTGATGGAAAGTCTCACCAAAGACGTAACTATTCTGCAAAGTCCAGGACCGGCAGGTCTTTACGAAGCCATTACCAAACCTGCAAGTCTGATGGGATATTCTTTTGAAGATCCCCAGATGGTCAAAGACATGGTGGATTCTCTCAAAGACGAACCTGCAGCTTTGCCTCTTTTGCAGTTTACAGCATCAAAACTCTGGGACAATCGAGATCAAACCAGAAAACTTCTCACCCGAGATGTTTACGAAGATATGGGTGGTGTAGGAGGAGCTCTGGCTCGACATGCCGATTCCATCCTTCAGGGAATGACAACAAACGATCAAAAAGCTGTAAAAAGATTATTTCAAAGACTGGTAACTCCTGACGGCACTCGTGCTGTTATTACAGTTTCCGAGATCAGCTCTTTCATGGGAACAGATATCGCCGCCAGAATTTTAAAAACTCTGGCTTCAGCCCGGTTGCTTACTATTTCATCCATAGGTGAACATGGCGAGGACGCACAAGTTGAAGTAGTCCATGAATCCCTGATTCAACGCTGGCAAACACTTAAAAGATGGCTTGAAGAAGACAATGAAAATGCTGCCATGCTTCAACAGTTGCGAGATGCAGCCAAACAATGGGATCGGCGCGGTCGCCCCAATGGTCTTCTCTGGACAGGTGATGCTCTTGATGAAGCCCGCCTCTGGCTTAAACGATATAACGGAGGCTTGACTTCACTTGAAAAAACTTACCTGGACAAAGCTTTCTGGCTGGCCAACCGCTCAGAACGCCGCAAAAAATATCTCATTGCCACGGCAATCATCCTCATGGCTTTTGTTACCATAGGTGCAATTGCAGCATTATTTGCCATCAGAGGTGCAGAACAAACAGCAAAAAAAGAAGCAAAAAGGGCCAAATCAGAGGCAAAAAGAGCCTCAAAAGCTGAAAAAAATGTAAAAAAGAAGATGGAACTTCTTGCTAAAGAAACTGAAAAGGCCAAATCCGCAGAAGCTCTTGCCTCCAAACGCCTCAAAGAAGCTGTAGAAGCTAAAAATAAACAGGAATTGGCTCAGAAAAATCTGGAAAAATCAAATAAAAGTCTCCAAACAGCTCTTAAAGAAGCCAAAGAAGCTAAAAAACGAGCTGAACGGGCAACCAGCAGAGCTCGCAGAGCTGCTTACAAGGTAAAACAAAGTGCCAAATCAGAGAGAAAGGCAAGACTGGCGGCTGAAAAGGCTCGCAAAAAACTCAAAGTACTGCTTGAAAAAGAACGTGAAACAGTTAAGCGCCTGCAGGCTCTCAGATCCAGAATTATCCAGAAATTACCAAAAAAAGCTAAAAACTAACTAACATAATTCCAATTATATACTATACTTTATATGAACCGTAATTGAGATATTTCATATTATTTTTTTAGATCAATTGAGTATTTAATACCCAATTATTTTTCAGTTGGATTTATCTGATCCGGCTAATCTCATATATCCAATTACAGTGAAACCGGTTTTCATCAATTACAAACTTCAAGAAAACCGACCTTACAGGCTGCAAAATGAAATTTAAAATTTTATTGCTGATAACATTTTCAGGAATCACTCCCCACCAAATACTGGCTAAACCTGCCGGCGAATCCAAAGATGTATCCGATTCAGAAGCTTCTCAAACCAACAATGAAAAAGCAACAGGCGACAATAATATTGATTTGACCAAAAATATTAAAGCCAAAGGTGTCAAAGTAATCAGCAACAAAATTACTCCACCCATTCATTCAAAAAATTATGAAGATACTACTCCTTTTGAACCTTCAGAACAAGCAAGAGCAATCTTCAGAAAAGCCAATAAAAATTTTGAGGATCGCGAATTATCTGAAGCTGTTTCCAACTACAAAAAAGCCTACAAAATCTGGCCCCATCCGAGAATTTTGTTTAACCTCGGTGTTGCCTACTCCATGCTTTCCCAAACCCTGGCAGCTGCCAATACTTTCAAAAAAGTGCTGGAGTACGGTCCCGAACCTATAGGAGAATTACGTTACAAAGAAGCTCGTGATAAATATCTGCAACTCATGGGAACACTCAGCGTAATTAAAATAAAATGTAAACAATCGGGCCCCAAAGTATACATAGATGGTACTCTGATCACAACTTGCCCCAAAAACAAAACTCTTACCCTCAACAGTGGTCGCCATCTTATTACTGCCAAAAATAAAGGTTATATTTCAATAACCAAGAACATGGTTCTTCCTCCTGGAACTGTTTCACTTAAAACCATAAAACTAAAAAAATATAAAGAACTTATTAAATACAAGCAAGTACAGAGAATCCATCCCCGCTGGCCAGCCATCAGCGGAGTTACTGCTGCTTTGCTGATTGGGGCAGGTAGTTACCTAGTCTACAAAGGCCGAGCAGATATTAACGATATTCAGGATGATATTCTCAGAAGATTTGGTGAATCCGGCGGCGATTCATTTGAATATGACACCGGACCGGAAGAAAAAGCCATATTGTACCAAAATCTTGGAACAGGTGCTTTAAGTGTTGGAGTTACCTCTGCCATCACAGCCACTGTTCTTTATCTTTATCGCAATAAACGAGTTGCTGTAAAATATACTCCAGATGCCGAAGAAGAAGAAGAAGAAGAAAGCAATACTACTGATCAGAATGCATCAGAATAACCCCGGGAGCACGCCATGAAAAATTATCTTTATCTACTTTTTTCAGTTACCTTAATTTTATTATCTGCATGTGCCAAAGAAACCGGAGTTGTGGAGTGTCCAGACGGCACCTTTTGCCCTGACGGTTATCGCTGCGAAGAAAAAATAGGAGAAGAAGGCTCTTATCAGTGTACAAATTCCGGTTGCGGAAACAGGATTGTAGAACCTAATCTCAACGAAGAATGCGATCTTGGAGATGCAAACAGCAACCAGCCCAATAATATCTGTCGAGAAAATTGTCAGTTCAGAGATTGTGGTGACAACATCCTCGATGATATCGAAGAATGTGACAACGGCCTTGATAATACTTTTATCACAGGTGATGCCAGTGCTTTTGAAGTAGTTGATGGTCAAGTCAATCTAATTGGTGAAGTCAACTACCAAAATGCCTCTGCCAACAGTTGCAGAGCAATCACCAACCCTGATTTCGATCCTGATAATCCCGCCTCTCAACCAGAACATCTTTGCCGAGAAGCAGGTTGTTGGGATGGTATTGTTGATGATGGCGAAGAGTGTGATGATGCCAATGATAATCCTCATGACACCTGTGTTTCCTGTACACAAGCAGTTTGCGGTGATGGAATCGAAAACCAAAGTGATACCACGTCTGACGGCAGTCCCATCATGGAAGAATGCGACAATGGCACCGAAAATGACGACGATGCTGACAAATGTCGCCTGAACTGCAAATTACCCACTTGCGGAGATAATATTACAGACTCAGATGAAGAATGTGACGAAGGGGAAAACAACTCAAACGAACCAAACCATTGCCGAGAAAATTGCGAACTACCCTATTGCGGTGACAATATAGTCGACTTTGCCACTGATGGCTCCTGGGATCCGGAAGGCTGTGACGAGGGAGCAGACAATGTCGATGGTATCGAAAATGCCTGCCGGGCTGATTGTACCGTTCCCCAATGTGGTGATGGTCTGGTAGACAGTACTAATCCTTTCGGAGAAAATGAAGAATGTGATGATGGTAATACTTCTCCGGGAGATGGCTGCGATCCAAATTGCCAAAAAGAATCAGGCTGGGCCTGCGAAAACGATCCCAATCAACCCTCTGATTGCGAGAATTCTTGTGGTGACGGCATTATCGTCGGCGGTGAAGAATGTGACGATCGCAACGTCAATGAAGGTGATGGCTGTACCTCCAGTTGTGATGTTGAACCAGGTTGGGATTGCAGTGCAACCAACCCTGATGGGTCATCTTTGTGTGTACCTATCTGTGGTGATTCCAGAATGGTAGGTTCTGAAACCTGCGACGACGGCAATACTACCGCTGGTGACGGCTGTAATTCTGACTGCGAGACAGAAGCAGGCTATACTTGTTCCCCAGCTACACCCGATCCTTATGATCCATCCGAATGCGAAGCTATCTGTGGCGACGGCCTCGTTAGAGATGATGAAGCATGTGACGACAATAACACCAGCAGTGGAGACGGTTGTGCGGCTGATTGCCTCAGCGTTGAAAGCGGCTGGATCTGTGACAACGCTGAACCTACCAACTGTACTACCCAGTGCGGTGATGGAATGATCGGTCACCCTGAAGAAGAATGTGACGATAATAACGCTGTTGGTGGCGATGGATGCAGTGCCTCCTGTACTGAAGAAACCGGCTGGAATTGTACCGGAGAACCTTCCAGTTGTGATGAAATCTGCGGTGACGGCATTATCGTGGGTGATGAAGTATGTGACGATCCTGATTTTGATGGTGAAACCTGTATTGATCATGGATATGCTACTGAAGGCCAACTTACTTGTGAAAACAATTGTCAAACAATCAGTGCAGATTCCTGTTCTTCCATCTGTGGAAACGGACAAATTGAACCTGGTGAAGAATGTGATGACAGCAACTCCAATCCTGATGATGGCTGTGCATCCTGTACTATTTCCACCGGTTGGGAATGCAGTGGAGAACCCTCCAGTTGTACCACCAATTGTGGTGACGGCATTCAAGCCGGTTCAGAAGTTTGTGACGGCAACGATCTTGCCGGTCGCGATTGTACCTATTACAACTATTCCGATCCAGACGGACTGACCTGCGAAACTGACTGCTCTGGCTATATAACTACCGGATGTTCCAACTCCTGTGGCGACGGCAACAATGAATCCGGTGAAGAATGTGACGACGGCAACAACAGTTCCGGAGATGGATGCGATGCATTCTGTAATATTGAAGAAGGCTGGAATTGTGATGGTGGCAACCCCACTGGTTGTACTGAAATTTGTGGAGACACCCTGGTTGTTGGCACAGAACTATGTGACAGTGGCAACCTCAACGGTAGAACCTGCAACTATTACAACTACTCCGATCCAAACGGACTCCAGTGCAATAGTAACTGCGATGACTTCATCACTACAAATTGCACAAATACCTGTCCCGATGCTCATGTTGAAACTGATGAAGAATGTGACGACGGCAACTCCACTGCTGGTGATGGCTGCAGTGCCTCCTGTACCATAGAAAACGGCTGGGATTGTACCGGCGATCCATCTGTCTGCACCGAAATCTGCGGTGACGGCGAAATTGTTGGCAGCGAAGCCTGCGACGAAAGCAATCTCGATAGTAAAAACTGTACGGATTTCGGATTTTCCGATCCTGATAC
>JAWLEA010000190.1:0-4589 GCA_041686345.1 Polyangia bacterium
CTTTCTTTCTGGGTAAATATTCAGATTGTTTAATTTTTTATAATCAACAGTTTAACCTTAGGCATTTTACAGGTTGGACTTCGATAAACGATTGTTGAGGTATCTTATGTTTAAAAGCAAATATGGTCTTATTTCAGCTGTAATTGTAATTGCGTTTACAATAGGGGCTTATATGTGGTCCACTTCCAGCGTTTCTACCAGCATAAACAAAATTGCCCGAAAACGGTTGGAGAATAGTGATTCTTTAATGAGACGCAATGAGCAGGAAAACAAGATGCGCTCCATGGCTCTTGTCAGTTCGGCCTCCCTTGAAGTTGGACGGGATTACGAGAAATATGTTCAGTTGAAGAAACAGTTGGACAAAGAAATGGAAAAACAAATGGAATTAATTACCAAAGATGGTCAGATTCCAGCTTTTCTTACTGTTATTTCCAAGCCACGAGGCAGAATGAAAAGATCCACCATTCATTGGTTGGCTGTCAACGGTCAGAGGGTTTCATCGGAATTTATCAATGGTTGGATCAACCCGAGGCTCATCAAAAAATTGCTCAAAAAATATCCTGCCAAATCCAAAAAAACTGATTCAGGCAAAAAAGATAATTCATCTAAAAATACAAACGAAAAAGAACCTGAGCAAAACCAAAATGAAGAGGAAAATAGCAAAAAAATTAAAATTCCTTTAATTTTTCCAGGAGAATCTGCAGGTAAATATGTCAGTACTCCTTTTGAAAAGAAAGGATATCAAGTTGAAGATCTGAAAGTTGTTCTTGGTGTTCATCTTGTTGATCGAGTCCAAAAACAAAAAGACGGCAGTTTGACTCCAGTAAGCAACGGCATTTTGCTGGCAGGTTTCAAAGGTGATTCCGGAGTTGATAAAAATCTTGCTGCCGAATTGTTATTGCGAACAGGCAGACAAAAGTCTCTGTTCAAATTGTCAAAGCAGATTTCCAAAATCCGCAAAAAGCTATTTGAGGGGTTAAATGCTATCTATAATGGTCAAAAGTATAATTTGCAGAATAGAAGACCTCATCTGGTAGCAATTACAGATGCTCAGGGTAATGTTGTCACCAGGGACAGGAACGATAAAAATCTTTCAGGATACAATTATTTAAACAATAAAAACAGTAAGTTGCTTTTAATCCAAGAAGCAATCAAGAAAAAAAATGTTGTTTATGACATAGTTGAGCATGAAGTCATCAATATGTTCAACCCCAAAAAGAGACCTTCTGAAATTTATCAGGTAGCTTCAATTCCCTTTTTCGACAATCAGGGTAAGGTAAGCGGTACTGTCAATATTGCCTGGCCTTTTGATGTCAGAGTGTCTCAGATTAATATGGTGAGCCGGATAAAATTCTCATTTTTCTATAAGAATAGTGCTTTTTACACTAATTTTCAGGGAACTAATGCAATCAACGAATTTGAAAAAGCTTTTAAAGGTCGGTTCGAAGCGGCTGATATCAGTCCATTGTGTAAAAAAGATAAATCTTCAGGCGAGAAGGAAGAAAACAAAACTGATAAAAAGGCTGAGGCAAAAGGGCAAGATATTGAGAAAAATATCAATGTTGAGAAATTTGATTTTGCCGGAGAGAATTATCTTGGTGCCTATTACCGTTTCCGCAACCTTACTTTGAATGAAACCAAATATGGCTATATCATAATGGTATCTCTTGAAGATATGCATAAACCCTTCAAGGGTACAGGTTTATTGATTATTGTTTTTGGAATAATTGCTTTTATTCTGGTGTTTTTAGTGGAATATCTTGTTTTCAATTACTTTTACAGTAAGATTGATGCTCTTGACGAAGGAATCCAGGAAATAGCTGCCGGGGATCTCGAATTTGTCTTTGGCAGAATTTCACCTGAGATGGAAGGAGTTGCCAATTCACTTAATGAGATGCTTAATGTTCTTGTGGGCAGAGAAGCAATGGATGAAGAAACTGGCGAAACTCCCGAAAAAGAGGGGATCAACCTTCTTTACATGGGGCCGAAACCAGAAATGCCTTATCTTGAAGATGACGAAATTATAGCATCATATGTAAATATTGATTACAATGATTATTGGGATCAACTCTATTCCAAATTTAAAGAAATCTGGAAAAAATCCGGCAGAAAAGAGCCTGTTCCTTCTCAAGATCTTTTTGAACAAAGGATCAAATTATACGAAAGAATGGTTCTCCATCAATTTGAATGTGAAATGGTATTTTTTGACATCAAATTGAAAGAAAACGGAATTGAAGTGGTTCCCCTGCCTCTTACCTGATTCTTCTTCTTTGAAATAAAAGGGGATAAGGTTCAAACTATGTCTCAAATCAAAATAAAAGAGGGAATTGATCTTCTATTTGAAAAGCATCATTCTTTACTCTCCAATCGTAAAATCGGGGTTTTAGCCCATGGAGCTTCCGTTTCTTCCAAATTGATTCATCTCATTGATGGATTGTTGGAACGCAATTACAAGATCAACTGTATTTTCTCTCCTGAACATGGTTTGTTTGGTACAGCTCAAGATATGGAAGCTGTAAACTCTGCTGGAATTTTTTATAAAGGGATACATGTTGAGAGTCTGTATGGTGATAATTTTGAATCCCTCGAGCCCAAAGATGGGGATTTTTCCAATCTGGATCTTCTTATCTGTGATTTGCAGGATATTGGTACTAGATATTATACTTATGTCTGGACTGCTCTTTTATCGGCGATCAAAGCTCTGGAGAATAATACTCGGGTACTGATTCTTGATCGGATCAATCCTCTTGGCGGAAAAGTGGTTGAGGGCAATTTGATAGAAAAAGGATTTCATTCATTTGTAGGTCTCCGTTCTGTTCCGGTACGCCATTCTCTTACTATTGGAGAGATTCTCTCTTTATTTTTAAAAAAGCAGGGTTTTGTGGACGGCTTTGATCTTATCAGATGTAAAGGTTGGAAAAGGGAGTTTTTCCATGAAGATACAAATTTGCCTTGGGTAATGCCTTCTCCCAACATGCCATCTTTGCATGCGGCACGTCTTTATTCCGGCATGTGTCTGCTTGAAGCAACCAACCTCAGTGAGGGCAGAGGAACTACCAGGCCATTTGAAATATTTGGAGCACCATATCTTGATCAGGAAGAATTTTTAAAAGAGATGCCAGTCTTTTCGGATATTGTTTTGCGTAAGGTGAAATTCAAACCTATGTTTCAAAAGCATTCCGGCCGAATTTGTAATGGCTTTCAAATTCATTACCAAGATAAAGCATTTTCCAGAAACTGGCTTTTGGGACTTACACTTGTTGCCACAGCCGCCAAACTTTATCCGGAACGTTTCAATTGGAGGAAACAACCTTACGAATTTGTCAAAGAAATTCCGGCTGTGGATTTGCTTACGGGCAGCTCTACTTTTCGGGAGATGGTAGAAAATGATTCTTTCGAGCCTGAGTATTTTTTGAATTTGCAGGGTGAGAGCAGAAAATGGCGGGATGATTTGAGCGGAGAATTGTTATATTAAGGTTAGTTTCTGTCCAAGAATGGGGGATTTTGACTGAATGAGAAGTTTGTCTCAGACCCGCGGAGTAACTTTGCGGACATGGTTGATACTATTTAAAGAAGTTGCGACAAAACTGATGAGGTAAAAATCCGCATTCAGGCGCTGACCTTCCTGTTTGGGACGGGAACTATTTACAAGGCCAGACATGGGGAAAGGCAATGGTACATAATTTTTCATCCAGAGTCATTTTTCCTTGATATTTATCAAGTATTTTTTGAATCCAGATAAATTTTTCCAAATCACTGTAATTATTATCCCAGGGGAATTTCAGAAAAATGTGTTTTTCTCCCCTGTCAAATTTGCAGATGAAATTGTTTTTCAGTGGAGTAGGTGGAAGAAAAATTGAGTTGAAGATTGTTTTAATCAAAGAAGGATCAAATTCAACTGTAAGATTTTTGCAATTTCCGGTATAATCAACTTTGAATTCAATATTATATTCCAAAGTAAGATCAAAAATAAAATCCACCAAATCTATTTCTTTGCAGTTCAATTGTTTTCTATTACTGTGGACTTCTCTCAAGAGTTCAATTTCACAGAGTATTTTCTGGGTTTGTCTCTGAATCATTTCAATGTATCGATGAACATTACTTGATTTTGTTTCTCTTTTCAGAAGTTCAGTGGAAGAATTTATAATTCCTGCCGCTCCTCTGGTGTTGTGAATAACCACACTTATATTTTTATTAAATTGCTCGAGATTGAAATTAGTTTCCTTCATTGCGAGTTCCCAATTCTGTTGTTTTGAAGTTCCAGTCCCATTTCCCAAGCTGCCATAAAAGATCCCGGATCAGTTTTTCCGGTCCCGGCAAGTGAGAATGCTGTTCCGTGATCCGGGGAAGTTCTGATAAAAGGCAGTCCTGCTGTAAAATTGACTGTTGAATGAATGTCAGTAGTTTTAACAGCAATTAACCCCTGATCGTGATACATTGTTACCACAAAATCCAGTTTGCCTTGTTGAGCTTCCCAAAAAACAGTATCTGGGGGAAAAGGACCCTGAATTTGAGCTTGAATTGAATTGTTATTCAGCCATTTACGAGTGTCTTCAATGGCAGGTTTGATTACTTGTATTTCTTTGGTT
>JAWLEA010000191.1:0-4505 GCA_041686345.1 Polyangia bacterium
GAAATGTATGGCTGTCTTACCGGGTTTTAGTTGCTTTAGTTTAATCATTGATTTCGGGGTCAATCATTTTCTATTGGCAAAAATGAATAATTTTTTGAATAATCCAACATTTGTTCTTGATAATTTTTAACGTATTGAATCTTTATATCTGCGATTTTATTGTTTTCCATAATCGGTACGTATTGTGGGTTGATAAAACCGGTAAATGGCGGGATGTCGAGTTTCCCAAAACGCTCCGTGATTTCCTGGTGAAGTTCCTTATTTATACTTGTCCCGAAGTTTTCAACCAGTTGTTTTGCCGCTTCATAATCTCCTTCTGATTTAATGCGTTGAATCTCAGCAAGAAGCTTGCCAAATAAATCCCTGAGTTTGAGGTAATCATTTATGACGATGAATGTTTTTCCATCAGCCTTTTTAAATTCAATGACATTTTCTGAAGCGCCTTGTTCGTGACACCAAAGGGAAATTAGCTGCCGATTTCTCATGTGAGCTTGTTCCAGGTTTCTTCCGGGTTTTACTTTGATTAACTGAGTGAACAATCCGTTTCTGATGTAGCTGTCATATTGGGCTTTGGCAACATCTAAGGTTGAAATGATTCCTAAATCCATGAGTTTTTGATCCATCATGAAATACAAAGCAAACAAATCGGCGCGGGCTTCTTCAACAGGGGCCTGATAGTTTTTTAACGCTTCGCTGTTCACTCCTTCCAGCATTTTTCCTGAACCATGTCCAAGGCATTCATGAAGGTCTGTGTGCAGGTTGTCCGCTATGAATCCATATTTTTTGTGTCGTTTTTTTTCTGTTGCAGAGAAAGCAAATTCTTCAATAAAACCACTTTGCAACATTGCCTCATGGTGGGCCGAAGCAATGTTGTTGAGTGTAATTGATTTTGAGCCGTATTCTTTTCTAATCCAGTCGGAATTGGGCAAATTTACGCCTATGGGGCTGGTTGGGTGGCTCTCTCCTCCCAGCATAGCTACATTTACTACATTTGCCGATATTCCTTTTACTTTTTCCTTCTTAAAACGTTTTTCAATGGGTGCGTGATCTTCAAACCATTGGGCGTTTTCGCTTAAAATGGTTGTTCGTTTTGTAGCTTCAGTATCTCTTACATGTAAAATTGATTCCCATGTGCCTTTCAGCCCCAGAGGATCACTGTATGTTTCGATAAATCCATTTATAAGATCTACGTCGCTATGGGAATCTTTTAACCATTGAATATTATATGTGTTGAATTTTTCCAGGTCTCCTGTTTCGTAATACTCTATTAAAGCTTTAAGCCATTCTTTTTGCTGTTGATTTTCCGTATAGTCAAGTGCCTGTCTCAGCCAATGGGTAACATTGTTGATGGCTGAGCTGTACATTCCTTCAGAATACCATGTTTTTTCAACAAGTTGGTTCCCTTTCTTTTCCAGTTTGGTATTTAATCCACAACTGAGTAACGGATTGTCCTTTTGTTGATTTTGATAATACTTCTCGCTTTCTTCCTGAGAAACTCCCTCATAAAAATTCACCGCGGAATCCTGAATGATATCTTTGTTAGTATCTTGTTCTACCCCTTGCGGAGCGATATTCGGATCAAATATTAGTTTGGTGAGTTGTGTCTTTGCTTCTTCTATGGTTCCAAAAAACTTTGGAAGTCCACCTTTAAAACTTTTTTCAATCAGATGATGCAAATAATTCTCTGAAAATTTAGGTTTGATCTTTTCTTTTGAAAAAGGATCGTGAATGCCGTTCGAATACCAGATACGTTTGAGGTAATTTGTAAAGAGTTCGAATTCTTTGGAATTTCGGTCTCCGTTATATTGATCGAGGATTGATTCCAGTGAATTTCTGATTAGCAGATTGTGTTTGTAATTCTGGTCGTAAATAATATCTCTTCCTGCAAGGGAGGCCCGGCTAAGACAATAAACCAATATTTTTTTATCAAGAGGAAGATTATTGAATTCATCAAAATTGAATTGTAGAATTTTTACATCTTCAAACCTGTCAATATAAGGTGAATGATTTAAATCCTCTTTTGAATTTTTCATAATTTATTAATCGTCCACATTTATTTCATTGAGCCGTAAATCAAGGTCAAAGTAAGTATTCCACACGCCATTTTCATATCTTAATCCGTCATAGGAGAAATCAGGCCCGTAAAATTCACGGTCGCCTTCATACTTCGGTTCAGAAGGAGAAAGATGGTCATAGACTATCATTTCTTTGTTTTCATCATACTTTAGCATCATGGAGGCGAATTGGCCGTATTCGAAGATTAGCCTGTTACTGACTTCTCGTTGATTTTTGAAAATTGAAGCGCCAAAAACCGGCTTGTTTTTTTCGAAATGCAGTACATCTACAATCTTTTTGCTGGTTAAATAATCGTTGGGATCATAAGCCAACAGAGTATAGTATGTATCATCAAAACGGGTTTCAATAGGGATGATCTTGTAATACAATGCTCCGTACCATTCATTGTCCTTTAGTATTTTTTGTTCAGGTTCTTCAATGCTTTCTGAATTGTCCTCCAATTCGAAAAGAAGCATCTGGTCATCCTTATTTTTTTGTTTGTATTGAATGAAGCAAAAATAATCATGTTCGCCCGACTCATAGGGCAAATTCCAATTGTAAAGTTTTAATTTGTTATCTTTAGATTTTAATATTCCCGCATTATCTATTGAATCAAAGGGATATTCAAAAGTTTCGGGCTGGGGGAGGAGTTTTTTCCATTTTTTTATGATCTGTTGGTTAAGCTTTTTCTTAACATCGTCGTCATTCGAGTTGGCTATGGAATCATATAAGCGCTGAAATTGTTCTTCCTCCTGCTGAAGGTTAACCGAATTGTCGTTATTTTGAGCATAACAGCTTAAGGAAATAAATAAAGAAAGAAATCCTGCGGTGATAAAACTTGCTGATTTTCTGAACATAAATATTGAGTTGTTGTTTGTTTTATTCGTTCGACAAAAATAAAATTTATAAAATAATGAACGAAGGAACCTTTAAATATCGTATCTGTTTTTAAAACTTACTGGCGGTTCAGGGAAAAACGTTTCTAATATCTTGTTTCTTATCTGTTTGCATGGGATGGTTCTGTCAAATAGAATCCAAAGCTTTCTTAATTCGTTTCACAGATTCTGAGATTTCTTCCTTTTTGATAATCAAAGGAGGAGCTATTCGAAACGCTTTAGGTTTGAAAATGAACTGATCAGTGATGACTCCATTGTTAGCCAATAGTTTCATAGCCCGGGCCACAGTCTTTTCATCTTCCAGTTCCACAGCAATAAACAGTCCGGTTCCCCACATGTTTTTAATTCGTGGATGTGTTAATTCGTTGAAATATTGATTGCCCTTAGAGTCAATTTCTTTTGTCAGATTCTCCCGGAGAATAATTTCCAGGCTTTTATAAGCTGCTGCGGCTGAAACCGGATGTCCACCGAAAGTAGTAATGTGGCCCAAGCCCGGATTTTCTTTCAGGCTGTCCATGATTTCTTTGGAAGCGACAAAGGCACCGATGGGCATTCCTCCGCCCATTCCCTTTGCAATGGTGAAAACATCAGGGGTTACACCAAATTTTTTCATAGCGAAAAGATCTCCTGTACGGCCAAATCCGGTTTGTATTTCATCGAAAATCAGGAGCGTTCCTGTTTCATTACAGCGTTTTCTTAATTTTTCCAGGTATTCATTTTTAGGGAGAATAATTCCTGCCTCAGCCTGTATGGGTTCTACAATAACGCAAGCACTTCGTTCGGTGATTTCTTCCAATTGCTGTTCATTATTGAAATCAATGTATCTGATGTCTGGCAGAAGAGGGCGAAAAGGATTTCGGAACTTTTCATCGCCCATAAGCGATATCGTTCCTTGCGTACTTCCATGATAAGCTTTCGTACATCCCACGATTTCGGTTCTTCCGGTGTACTTTTTTGCCAGTTTTAATGCGCCCTCATTCGCTTCGCTGCCCGAATTCACAAAGTAAATATTGTTGAGTGATTCAGGAATATTTTGAGTAAGCAATTCGGCAAACTTAACCTGCGGATACTGTACAAATTCGCCATAAACCAACAGGTGCATGTGTTTGTCGAGCTGGTTCTTAATCGCCTGAACAACTTCGGGATGTCTGTGTCCCAGGTTACTCACAGAAACTCCGGAAACTAAATCGATATAGTTTTTGCCGTCTGTATCGTATAAATAAATTCCTTCAGCTTTCTCAATTTCTATGGCTAAAGGATTGTCTGTTGTCTGTCCTATATTTTGAAGAAAAATTTGCCTGTTTGAAAGCATAAATTATCGTTTTGATGTAAGTTTTACAAAAATAGCAATTCTGAGCCGGAAATAATATGTTTTGATAAGGTGGTGGAAAAATTGTTTTACTCGAATTATGATTTATGAGTCCGGGTTAAAAAGATTTTATATGATTTTCGTCTGCTTTTTGCCAGCCTAATCAATATCTCGTCCCTGACGGGACTTCTGTACACTCATGCGCCTTGTTCTACCGATATTTTGTCCCTAACGGGACTTTTGGC
>JAWLEA010000192.1:0-4491 GCA_041686345.1 Polyangia bacterium
AGACCGATTTCGATGCAAACAAGTGCTGCTGCCAGCAGGGTAATTGTGACAGCCAGAGGATCGACGGACAGCCCATTGAGCAAAATGGTCATATAGGCAATGGGCAAACTGATGCAAAGTCCGAATACTGCCTTAGAGGCGAGAATTTCGGACATCCGGACAGGCGTAACCAGAAGAGCGCTCAGGGTACCGGCTTCTTTTTCCTGTACCAGGGAAAAGGCCGGGACAAAAAGCCCAGCCACAATCAGCACAAAAATAATTATGAAAAGCTGGATCAACTGATCAAAGGGAATTGCTTTGCCGTGGGAAACCACTTCAACTTTTACCGGAGAAGGCCGGTTTTCCACCTCTCGGATTAAATCGAGGAGCGTGGCAGTCACCAGGCCGCGATTCATGGCTTTGCTTTTGCCGGAAAAATATAATTGCAACAGGGGTTGTTTCTTTGCTTTTATGCTTTTGTCGAAATCTTGCTGAAGAATGAGGCCGGCATCAACTTTGTTCTTGCGAACCATCTCCTTGAGAGAAGCCTGGCTGGAGGCGGTGAACAGAGAGATGGAGTCCTTGCGGGCAAGATGGGAACTGATGACCGAATTTCCCTGATCGTGAACAGCCAAACGGGGAGCAGGGTTGAAAATAACCTGAAATACCACCTGAACCACAAAGGTAATTACAAAAGGCATGCACAGGGCAAAAATCATTACCGGGGAGCGCGGGCTGAGACGCAACTCTCTGAGGGCCATAACCATGATTCGTTTCAAGTTCACAGTTGCACCACCTTTCTTTTGAGAAATGCCCGGGCGACAAGGAAGAGAGTACCAATCCAGAGGAAGGAAACCCCGAGATAAAGGGCAAAATCTTTCCAACTCAGGCCGTAGATATAGCTTTCAACCAGGCCCTTGGTGATTCCCCAGGAAGGCATTAACTTGACCCAAAGGGAAACCTCCCCGGGATAGAGTAAAGCAACAGGTGGAATCATGAGAGGTATCAGAAAGAGTGCTCCAATAAAGATATTGGTGATAAAACCCTGACCCGAGGAACCGGCCAGCATGCCAACTCCGGATACCAGAAAGGCACCGGTTAAAACGAGCAACAGAACCTGAACCGGGTTGAGACCGAAGGAGAGGGAAGCTACCAGAAAGATGAGGGTTTGAATAAAACCGAGAATTGCCCCGGTGAGGCCTTTGGCCAGGATGAGATCAGAGGTAGTGGCGGGAGTAACCATGATAGCTGAAGCTGTTTTAAGTTCGATTTCTGTGGCCACCAGACCAGCCAGAGCCAGAGCATCCATCATCAGGACGAGGAAAAGCAAAAGAGGACGCATCTTTTCCCGCAGGGGAATCTGGCGGCCGGATTTGTCCTGTCCCAGAACCATCTTTTGGGGAGAAAGCATGGAAACCGGGTAGTTATCCAGGGGATTGCGACCTTGTTTGAAATCTTGCAAAATATAGCTCAACTCCCGGATTTGGGAAGGAACAGCTTCGCGGAAAGTTGAAGGCACATCCACCGTGAGGTGCAAAACGACCTGCTTTTCCTTCTGGTTTTTTACCTCGGACATGAAATTATCGGGAAAAGCGATACCGATTCCCATATCTTTGCAGTCTTCACCGGAACAACTCCCTTTAATTGTAGAAACCATGGTTTTTTTGTCCCCAAAGGGAACTATCTCCATGCCCAGTTGAACCTGTTCGGAACTTCCAAAATTCTTGGCCATTTTCTCCCCGGTGGATTTCATCATTCCAAGCAAAGTGGCCATATCTTGGGGATAGACTCCAACCAGGACTGTTTCGTCAACTTTGGCCGGCATTACCCAGAACAAAGCGATCATTACCAGCAAAGACATGGGGGTAAGCACCATCCACAGTTTATCCCGGGAAAATTCCTTCAGATCCTTGCAGACAATACTCCAGATTATGGATAGACGACGGGTTGTCTGTTTCATTTGTCCAACCCTCTTCCGGTCAACCCTCTTCCGGTCATCTCGATGAAAATATTTTCCAAAGATGCTTCTTCAGTATGAATAGTAAGCACTTCCTCCTTTTCCATAATTTCCTTGAGCAACTCTCCGGCATTCTTGTTGTCTAGTTCAATTACTTTTTCAACAACTTCATCCCCTTGCTGAAGCTTGATCTTGACAGTCCTTTTACCATATTTCAACTTCAGTTTTTCGGGTTTGTCCAGAGCATAAAGCTTGCCTTCATTTAAAAATGCCACTCTGTTAGGTAGTTCCCATTCCAAAAAGGAAGGTCATCATCTGGAAACGGAAATTTAATTAATCTGCTTTGTCGTAACTTCTTGAAATAGTAATGGCTATATCTGCGAAGTTACTCCTCGCATCTTAATCAAATTTCTTCCCCAGCCAATAACCCCCTTTCTGGAACGGGAACTACTTAGTTCGTCGGCTTCGTGCATATCGTGAGTTGTCAGAAGTACAGCCACTCCTTTTGCAGCCTGCTCTTTGATTAAATTTCTGATCTCCTGGGAAGAAACTGGATCCAGACCGTCGGTGGGCTCGTCAAGAAAAAGAACTTCGGGATTATTGACCAGGGCTCGTGCCATCATCAATCTTTGGCGCATTCCCTTGGAGAACTTGCTTACGCGATCGCCGGCCCGGTTCAAAAGTCCCACTTTGCGAAGCAGATTATCAACCTCGGGATTCTTGACCCCGAATAATTTGGCGAAGAAGTGGAGATTTTCCCGAGCACTCATGTTTAGATAGAGATTTTTTTCCTCAAAACAAACACCTGTTCGGGATAAAATATCCCGGTTTTTTTTGTGGATATCAGTGCCAAAAACAGTGGCCCGACCTGAGCCGGGAACAAGCTGCATGGTCAACATCTTGATGGTAGTGGATTTTCCGGCACCGTTGGGACCGAGAAAACCCAGAATTTCTCCCGGATTTACCTCAAAACTAAGCCCCTTTACAGCTTCGAATTTTCCATATGAATAACTGATATTTTCGACTGAAATAACCGGCTTGACCATATTTTACACCTTTTCCCGAAGAGGGGTTGTATTATTGATTTTGTAGAACTTGACTGGTTTTACTGATTATATCTTCTGCTGTGAAGGGTTTTTGGATAAATTCTATATTTTCTCTTATTATGCCGTGATCAGCTATCAAATCATCTGTGTATCCCGACATGTAAATAACTTTTATGCCTGGTTGCAAATCAGTAATTTTTTGAGAGAGTTCAAACCCGTCCAGTTCAGGCATTATTATATCTGTTATCAAAAGATTGATTTCAGAGTCGTAATTTTTTATTAAATCTATAGCTTCCAGAGGCGAATTGGTTACAAGTACGTTGTATCCTCTGCGTGATAAGACTTTTTCCACAAGATTCAAAATTGCAGTTTCGTCTTCCACCACCAAAATAGTTGCTGCTTGATTATCGGAATTGGAAATTTTTTCCCGCTTGATTAATTTGTTTTCCACCTGAGCTTGACTTTTTGGGAGGTAAATCGAAAATACAGTTCCTTTGCCTACTTCACTTTCAAGATCAATTGCACCGCGGTTTTGTTTGATTATTCCATAAACAGTGGCTAAACCCAGTCCGGTTCCCTGTCCTTGTTTTTTCGTGGTGAAAAAAGGTTCGAATATTTTGCTGATTGTTTCTTTCTCCATCCCGCTGCCGTTGTCTTGAACTGATAATTTTATGTACTCTCCCGGGGAAAGCACGGAAATTTCGGTTGTCTTCAGATGCAAAATTGTTTTGTTTTCTGTTTTAATTACAATTTTACCATTTTTTCCTGTTGCGTCTTTGGCGTTAACACAGAGGTTGGTCAGAATCTGCTGGATTTGTCCCTTATCCATTTTTACTGGCCATAATTCGGGGCCTGGTTGCCAGGTCAGTTCTATATTTTCCCCGATTAATCGTCGCAACATTTTAAACATCTTGTCAATTGTTTTGTTCAGATCGATTACTTCAAGAATAACAGGTTGTTTACGGGCAAAAGCCAACAGTTGTTTGGTAAGTTCTGCCGAATGAACAGTTGCTTTTCTGATTTCTTTGATGCTGTTGTAAAACTTGCTTTGCTTATCCAGATTCATAATAATAAGATCTGCATGACCCAAAATAACACTGAGCATATTGTTGAAATCGTGGGCAACACCACCGGCCAGCCGACCGATTGATTCCATCTTTTGTGCCTGTATCAACTGCTCTTGCAATTTGTTCTTTTCTTGTTCAGCCTTGATTTGTTCGTCGATATTGATTGCCACTCCAACTATTTCAATAACTTCCCCTTCTTTTTCTACCGGCGACTCTCTAATCAAAAACACTGTTTTTTTGTTGTTTTTATGTATAAATTCAAGTTGGTAGGCAGGTTGTCTTTTACCGGTAAGGATGGCAGCAGTTTTGTTGGCAAGAGCTTTATTGTTAGCGGGGCTGCCTGCTATCAAATCGGAAAACTTATCAGGAGCTTCCGTGGTTTCATAACCTAAATCTTTTATTTGAGGACTGAGATAAGTGAAGGTTCCGTCGGACTTATGGG
>JAWLEA010000193.1:0-4476 GCA_041686345.1 Polyangia bacterium
TTTGGGGTGATAGTTTAGGGTGGAAATTTGACCTGGTCAGGTTTGGTTTGGGGTTTGGTTGGATGTTTTACAGTGGGGGCGGAAAATTATAGAGGTATTTGGTATTTAAATTTTGGGTGGAAATTTGACCTGGTCAGGTTTTGATTTGTTACTAAAAAATAAACACAGGGTCGTTATATGAACTTTTCGTATCATATAATTTAAAGACAGTAGAAGATCATTTTAATTTTAGTACCCGAAAACTTTATTCTTGGAGGCATGTCAAATGCAAAAATTTATGTTTATTCTCATCTTACTTATATCCTGTTCCAGTAACTATAATAAGGAGTTGATTCCAACCACCAAACACGGAAAAAGACTTGAATTCTCAAATTTAAAACGAAATGAATATGCAGTTCTGGCCAAAACTACCGGTAAGGGAGAAGCTACCATAGAGAGTTTTTTCCCTTTTCCAGCTCATCTCCTTAAAGCAAAAGGTGAAAACTATGGCACAATTGAAATTTATGGATTTGGTGGCGGCTCACTGGAAGATGCAATAAAATATGCCAAGCAAATAGCTTTGTACAATGCAATCAGTTCTCATTCTGATTCGGATTTACTAATGGGAACCCAATACCGAATCAATATCAATACCGATAAAAATGGATTACTTGCTGTAACCGCAATCGCATCAGGAAAAGCAATAAAAATTAAAACAGACAAAGAACTGAACAATACGGTTGAGCAATCCTCACCAGTCACTGAAAAACGAAAATCTTCAAATTCCAATAGAACTAACAGAACTATCCAAAAAGAAATTAACAGGACTTTACGGAAAAAATGTAATAATTCAGATTATAATTCTTGCGCAAAACTTGCATACAGATATTACAAAGGTGCAGGAATAGAAAAAAATCAGAATCGCGCCCTTCGATTTTTCAAAAAGGCCTGCGATGGTGGTGTGAAAAAAGCTTGTAAATTCTATATCAAAGCTAACAATCCCTATTAATCCATTTTTCAATCGAGCAGGAATATTACTATCGAAAAAGATAAAAATAAACTCAGGTTAATTTGACCAAGTCAATTATTTTCACTCATTCTGGCTGGAAAATTTGAATATTTATGATAAGTTTTATTTAGATTAAATTATTCTGCTTTTATTTGGAGTTGTTAAAATGAAAATTATTATTTCGGTTTTTCTTTCAATTTTTTTAATTGCTGGCTGTAATCCCAGTGAGGACAACACCAACAGCCAGTTCAACAATGCAACCAACAATGTCAACAATGACAAATTCCTGGATAAAGATGGCGATGGCTACTCAATCAACGATGGTGATTGCAATGATGAAGATCCTGATATTCACCCTGGAGCTACGGAAGTTCCGGATGGTGTCGACAATAACTGCAACGGCTTCATTGATGACGACTATGATAATGATGGATATGGAAGTGAAAATGACTGTGATGACAATGATCCCGAAGTAAACCCTATGCAAGTAGAAATTTGTGATGACGGAATCGACAACGATTGCAATGGATTAATTGACATGGAAGAAACTGATGATGACGGTGACGGTTTCTCCGAATGTGAAGGGGACTGTGATGACTCGGATCCTGCTAAAGGTCCTGCAAGTGTAGAGGATCCAACAGATGGAATCGACAACAACTGCAACGGGGCCGTAGATGAAATACTTCCTCCTTGTGATTGTGCCAGAGATGAAGCAACTTACCAACTGCTTAACATTGGTTCTGATGCCAGTATATCTGACGCCATTGGCATGTGTAACAGCAATATATTTGCCCAACCCATTGAAATACTGGGAGCTCAATCTTATGCTATTGTTTCTTATGATGCTTCCGGATATACTGCTGATGCTGACGGCTGGGGTGATATTAAAACCATTGCACCCAGAGTAGTCACCGAAGAAGATCCGGTACTTCCCCGCAGTTGCCAGTTCCTGGTACTTTTTACCGGTGAAGTTTTAAATCCGAATCCACAAGATTCCAATATGGATCTGGAATACGATGCCACAGATCCCGCTTCCTATATTGATAATCCGGATGGAGAAGTTGCTACTTGTACAGATCTTACCCAGATTAAAATGATTTTAAGGGTACCTGGCAACGCCACCGGTCTTTCTTTTGACTTCATCTTTCTTTCCAGCGAATATCCCGAATATGTAGGTACTGCCTACAATGACACCTTCTATGCCATCCTGGGTGAAAATTCGGCTGACGCCACCCACATGAATGTCTCCTTTGACGGCAATGACAATGCGATTACCGTCAACAACGATTATTTCGAGGAACCCGGCAACCTCTCCCAATCAATCAATGGAACCGGCTATGAAGGTGATATTGGTTCAGCTTCCGGTTGGTTGACTACTCGTGCTCCTGTTGAACCAAATTCGGAAATAGAATTGATCTTTTCCATCCATGATGAAGGAGATCACATTCTTGACAGTGCTGTGGTCATAGATAACTTCAAATGGATCACTGAACCTGTTGACGGTCCTATCACTGTTGAATAAGCACCCCAAATTGCCTGAGTTACTTTCCAAGCCTGAGCTACTTTGCCTGCCCCCATTGCTATTTTGCCTTATTCATATCAGTTTAAAATCATTCTTCTTTTTTTAGTCTCAGCACATATGGCACTTTGGTGCTGGTTTGGGTATCTGTTTTGTCTTTAACTACTATATAATAAGTCTTACGGGGGTGAATTGGGGTTCTCAATTTCCTGATTCCGTTATAAACACCTTTCTTATCTTCTACAACTGTATTTCCCCAACTGTCTTTCAGAATCAGAATCGGTGAAACACTCACACCTCCGGTTAATTGTAAATTTATTACCGGAGGACTACCAAGCTTGCCTCTGAGTGAGAACTTATAATAATCTTTATCTTTAACCGGAGTTATATGACCTCTCACCGGAGTTCCAGGTTTGATTTTATTTGCTTTTCGCCTGCTATTATTGGGTTCTTTCTCATCCCCTTCCCGGTATTCTTCACTTGTCCACTTCAATAGATAATTTTTTTCCGGCTCCTTGGAATTAACCGCCTCCAAACGTATATAGTAATCACCTTGACCAAGATATTGATGTAAAAATTTTACTTTTTTCCCGACTTCGGATGATTTTTTGCATAATTTCAATTTTTTCCCGATAATACACAATCTAAGCTTGGTTTTTTTTCCCAAATTTGCTTTTAACGTCAACAGGGAATCTTTTTTCAAACTTAGACCATAATAGTCCACATCTCCACTGTGGGGAAGATATCCCTTAATTTCACCATTATTACCTTTAAGCTTTTTTGCATTATCCTTTGTATCGTTCGGCTCAAGTTCCATTTTCTCCATCTTGCCCTCAATACTGATTTTCAATTTGTATTTGTGAGTAAGACTGAACTCTTTTTTTTTGGAGGGAGTTATCATTAAATAGTCAACCCGATCTTTAAACCTGAACCTTCTCAAAACCAGTTTTTCATTTTTTACGTTGATGTTAATTTTTTTTTCAAGTCCCGTTTTTGTCCAGAATGATAGTCTCGAATTGACACCTTCTGGAGGAGAGTAGTCTATTCTGAAAATTTGATCACTGTCCGGCAGTTTAAAAACATCATAATCACTGCCAGAACTTAAATACCCTTTTATTGTTTTGCCTGTTGTAATCTTATTAGCTTGTTTGCGACGGTTGTTAGGCTCAATTTCTTCACTCAAACTCAGTTCTGATAATTTCCAATACAGGAAATAGGGATTATTCAAATCGCTCTTTAGATCCATTGTCCGCCAGCGTTCTCCAAGTTTGAAATAATATTTTCCGGGTTTCAAAGTAAGATTTACAATAATTTCATCTTCCCCAACTCCCTTGGCATCCTGTCTCATTATTCTATCGAGTTTGTGATAAACAGAAAGGTAAAGATCAATATTATCCACTCCTTTGAGTCTGGCCCATAAAATCTTTTTTTTCGGACCAGGTACAGTGAACTTATACACATCTCTATCAGGACGAACTCCTTTGGGACCTGAACTTTTCCAAGGAGGATGAATGTGGCCCTTGGCTCCAACTCCAACGGGCAGCATCTTGGCCCAATTGGGATAATCATTAGGTTCCTTTTCACTGATCACGGGAATATCAAATTTTTTTTTACTATTCTTCTTGTCTTTTGAACGAAGGTGTACCGGCTCCAATATATTTTTTGTCTTGATCTTTTCCTGGTTATCGCTTTCACTCTTATTCTTTTTGCAAGAAAACAGCAAACCCCAAACAACCAATATTATCAGATATTTCTGCCCCCTTATTGAATATTTTAAAGAATTGCAAACAAATAACATAAGTTGAAAACTCCGATATCCGATTGAAAACATTTTTTACCAGGTCTAAGAATTCATTACCTCGTAAAAAAAAAATACTCTATAAAGATGAAAGCTCAACCAGTATCCGGACACCCTCAAACCTGTAACAGTTCATGTTTAAAAAAGAAATGCATTCGACTGAGAATAAAA
>JAWLEA010000194.1:0-4428 GCA_041686345.1 Polyangia bacterium
GGATTTGAAAGGAAGATGGTTCGTTTAAGCATGGTGTTTTTTTTTTTACTGCCAGACCTTCAAGGTTTTGTCCCGAAGAGATCGCTTCGCGGAAAACCTTGAAGGTCTAATAATCATCAGATGGATTTATCTGTAATTCTTTATATTTTTCAATTTCTTCTTTATTGTGGTATTCTTCAAAATATCTTTTACTGTCAAACCATTCCAGCACCTCCTTCCGGTTCAATTTTGTCTTTTTAGGTGAAACCATTGTTAAATAGGAACTCCACGGATAATCAAGAAAATGATCACAGAATCCGTGGTGAATGGGATTGTGATGTATATAATACACCAGGTATTTTAACTGGTCGTTTGTGGTTACCGGAATCCGTTTGAATGGATGCTCGAATAAACTGCCTGTTCGATTATACCGTTTGTTGATGGCTTTGGTGTAGGCATTGAATAAATTGGCAAACTGCTGGTTTGCAAAATTTCTGGTTGTTCCCTTCAAACCTTCAAGGTTTTTGAAACCTTGAAGGTTTAATTCCTTGACAGTTTTTATTCGGACCAAAAAATGAAAATGATTCTTCATCAATACCCAGGCAAAAGTATCTGTGACCTTCGCAGCATGTTTATCATACAAATGCAAAAAATGCTCATAATTTTCATTATCGTGAAACAGGTTACATCCATTAATGCCACGATTGTAAATGTGATAAAATTTGCCGTATTCAATAGGCACAGTTTTCATTTTTCGGTATATTGATTTTGCTTGTTATCTTGAGACCTTCAAGGTTTTCGAAACCTTGAAGGTCTGTTAAATCCGCAAATTACGATTTCACCACAATTCCGATTCTCTCCAGCAACTGGGGATTGTCTGCCAGTGCAATTTCGGCAATCTGATCGTATTCGCTTAACCACTCAGTCAGTTCCTCAAATCTCATATCGCGCTCCAGCGTGGCATTTTGCGCATCGCCCATTTCTTTCTTTACATTTTCAGCAGCTTTGGCAACACCTTCAACTTTTTCGAGAGATTCTGCAAGCATTGCTCCGGTTTGCCCGTAGCCGGCCATTACTGTTTTCCATTCTTCATTAGCCAGCAATGCATTGTAAAAATTACGGGCCTGGCTCAGCCAGCCACTCAGCGTTGTTGCCCTTGTGCCGGTTAGTTCCAGTGTTGAGATAGCCTGAACATTGTTTTTAAAAGCAATGCGGGCAATGGTCAGATGCGTGATGTAGTTACCGTAAGCCTCTTTTCGGATGCTTTTCAGTGCATCCTGGGCGGCATCTACATCCCCGTATTCTTTCAATTGCGTTTCGTAAAGGTTCCGGGAGTCTTCCAGCAGAAGTTTTCCCTGGTTTAGTTTCTCTTCCGTGTAGCCCAATCCGGCTACGGCATTTTTAATTTCATCGTCACCGAGGCTGTTATTAATTCGCAAACCAGCCTGGTGCAAAATTTCCTCTTTTGTTAATCTTGAATAATTCATAAATGTGTAATAAAAGTGTAAAAAAACAGATGTTTGGTATCCTGCACAGAGGCAGCTTAAGAGCGAACTTTGGGAAAAACAGGGTTCAAATTATGTTCTTCCACGTTCAGGGTCAGGTTATCATGAAATGATGCAATCATTTCATGATATATTTTAAAATCTTTAAACCGGCAACGGTCATATCCTGTACAATCTGCCGGAAATACCGATCAAAGTGCTTTATTTCACGATCAAAGTGCCTCCCGACCGGTCAAATAGCATTTTGATCAGGCAGTGAGCCGTTTTGATCCGGTCAAATCCTGTTTTTACACGGAATTTGGCGCTTTGATGAGGTCGAAAGCCATTTTGATCCGGCTTTCCGGCATTTTGATCGGGTTGAATGGCAAAATGTTTTGGTTTTTACCGCTTTGATCGTTGTTTTTGGTGGAATGTTTCATAGGCAAGCTGTTTTTTTTGGTTTTTAAATGGTTTTTCTATTTATGAACTTAAACCTTGAAGGTTTTTTACCGTAGGAACCGCTTTGCGGGAGACCTTCAAGGTTTTGGTTGATTATATTTTTTCGATGTTTCCTAAAACAGTTAATTTAAAGTCAACTCCTTCAATCAGTGCACTTAATTGATTATGATTCATTTTTCGTAAAGCTTTATAATTCTCTCCAATTTTAAAAGAACCATCTTGAACTTTTAATTCTGTACTTGCTTGAGCTTCTTTATTAAAACGTAACACAATTGTTCCATAACAATATTTACCTTGAATTATTTGTTCAGAAAGACCAACAACCTTATATAACCTTCGATTAATTTCAGCTTCTGTCAAATCCCAAACTTCTGCAGGTGACTTTTCCCAAAGAATAACCATCGTTCCAATTTTCAAAATGGCTTTAAATGGTAACTCTAATTTTCCCTGAACTTTTTTCTCCGGAATAAGATTATGAAGGTGATTAAGGTTTTGTGATTTCAAATCTTTTTGAACTGAATATTTAAAAAACTCCCCGGCTTCAAGATTATTCAATAGTTGAAAATCTCTTTTTATTTTTCCCTTTGCGTCCTTGCCTTCATAAATAGCCATTGCATAGTTACTGTCATTCGCAACGTGATAAAATTCTTTATATGGTTTTGTTGTTTTCTTCGATTTATCCCGTTGTTGTTTTATATGCAAGGGATTCGTTACAGAAGTCTGATAAATTCTAACTTTCTTAATAGGAACAGGAGCACCATTCTTATTAGGTAAAGTGTATAAATCTGAAATTTGCTGTTTTAATATTTCAATTTCAGTAAGAATTACACCCTCCTCCTCTTCTTCTGCTTGTGCCAATTTTCTTTTCAGAGTTTCTATTGCCTTATTTATTTTCTTTTCTTCACTTCGGGCATTCTCTATTATACACTTGATCCGATCATCCACAATATTTTTAATACTGCTGTCCTCCAATGCATCCAGTGATTTACGCACAACATATTTCGTAACTTTTTCCAATTCTCCTTTCTTATTTACCACTGTTTTTTCGACGGCTCCGTAAAATGTTTGCTGATGTAAACTTCCCCGCACAGTATCACCTTTTTGATAAATAGCTTTACCGTTTTTATCTTTTTTTATTCGACCTCTTTCCCTCAGAATTTTTTTGGTTTGTTTAGGAAGCACATCAGGAGTAAAATGTGAGACCAAAACTTCATTTTCAATTACTTTAATATCTTCAGTAAAAGTCTTCCAGGGCTTTTCCACAGGCGGAAGTTGCTCAACACCTTTAATCTTTAGTTCTTCGAAATCATGATAAAATTTAGCCAGATTTTCGTAGTTCTCTTTTGTGATACATGCAATTGTAACAGCATCGATGCAATGGTGAATGTGATTTACTCTTGCCTTCTTTCTATATTGGTCCTGCAATCCCCACAATTTCCGGAAATCAGCCACTGTGCTTCCCTTGACTGTGTAAACCTTATCAAACAGTGTTTTTAAATACAACCGGGAATATTTTGTTATGATTCCTGTATCAATTATTTGGCTGTTTTTAAAACCTTCCGGTACATCTTTCATCGTAACCCGGTTGTATTTATTTTTCCAGTAGTCGTATTCATACCTTAATCTGTGTCTCTTTTGAATTGCTCTGTCTTTTGATTCTTTATCTACTGCACCTTTCGTTTGTCGAACAGCAATTTGGATTTGCTTATCCAGTTCCTCATATCTTTCTTTCCAAGGTTCTATACGTTCCAGAATTTCGGAATGATTTGATAGTTCATAAGGTATTCTGTTCTTTTTAACAGAGCGGTTAAATACATTATCGCATAGTGTTTTATTTACCTGCGAATTATCAAAAGAAATACTTCTCGGAATCGTGTGTTCTATGTCGAAAGATGGATTCGACCCTAAAAATTCATAAATTCCGATTTCTTTTCCGGTATAAATACATTTATGATTTTGTTCTTCCCACAACTGGTATTTTAATACATCTGTTTCAGAGGGTTCTGATTCGGAAGATAAATGTTCTTTGATTTTTGAAGCGTATTCCTTCCTTTTATTTTCTCTGTCTCGCTGCCAGTTTTGATAAGCCTTCCGTTCGTTTGCATTCATCAGCCCGCGTGACATTTCAATTTGAATTTTTGTTTCAGCATCAATAATTTCATCTTTTATCAGTTCATTTAACACCTTTCTCAACTGATGCAGCGCCCGCATTGCCATTGGATTCCTAACAGATGAAACCATTGGACTCCCCAAATAAAGTTTGCCGTCCGGTTTTCTTACTGGCGTTTTATAAACTTCAATCGCCGATGGATGATATAATTTTTGTAAAGATTTGGGATCAACTTCAAAATTGTCAGTAAGAAAAGACCTGACTCTTTCATCAATTCGTTCAACAGGTGCAAATGCACCCTTTCCCAAATTCTTTTGCATCTGCTTTTTCAATAATTCAAATGCATTTTTTTCAATGCGGTTTTTCTTCTCTTCAGAAAAAGCTTCAAAAGTTTTT
>JAWLEA010000195.1:0-4389 GCA_041686345.1 Polyangia bacterium
TAAAAAACAAAAAAATAATAAAAACTTAAAAAGCAATAATTCCAAACAGCACGAATTGAAGGCAGCTAAAAATAAAACTGAGACTGAGACTGATAAAAAGGGTGCCAAAACAACAAAAAAGAAATCTACACCGGAAATCAAAGACAAAAACAAGGATAATCAAAAGAAAAAATCCAATTTGCTTCACTTTCCCGGAGAAAAAATCACCAAACCGGTTCTCCATAAAAAGACCAAAGATAATAAAAAAGTTTTTTACCAACTTGACAGTTTTGATTTTGAGAGAGCCAAGGTTAAAGGCTATGCAGCACCAATCCGTTTACAGGTCGTTTTTGATAAAAAGGGAAAAATCATACAAGTGGAAATCAAAGATCACAAGGAGACCAAAAGTTTTATCAAAAGGATTGAAAAAGAATGGCTGTCCGAACTATCTGGACTTGAACCAAATAGAAAAATACTCGGCAAAGATGGAATTGATGCTCTGACCGAATGTACAAAAAGTACAGAAGCCATAAAAAAATCCGTGGACACACTGCGCAACCTGTTTCTTGAAAAATTCAACAAAAAACAATCATCTTCTCAGAAATAAGCTAAACTCATATCAATAATATATCAATATCAATCAGTCCAATTTTACAAGGTGGTTGTTAAATTTTTCAAAATAAGGTATCAAGCACGGGGAGGAAAAAATGAAATTATTCAACACATTTTATATTATTGTATTTTCATTGGCCGTTTTTGCCTGCAGCAACAAAAACAAAGATCAGGAAACAGGTTCTGCCACCGATAAAACCAAAGAAAAAGGCAAAACTTCCACTAGAAAGTCTCAAAACCTTAAAACAAAAGAGGAGAAAAATAAAACAAAGCCCTCTGAGCCCAAAAAAGTTAATCTCAAAAAACCAGACAAAGATCATAGTCCTAAAATACACACTCTTGGCAAGATTACTCAGGAACAAATAAAACAGATTAAAAAAATTTCGACCCAAAAGATCGAAAAAATGAAATGGCTGACTGCTTCCTTTAACTTCGATAATTTTGCCTTGACAACCGGACAAGCCCCCTTTGAAATGACTCTTTACAATGTAGCAAAGGGCAAAAAAACAAGCCAGACTGATAAAGTTTACGGCCCTCCTGTTTTTAACCATACCAAAGGATTCGTTGCTTTAAACAAAGGAAAAACCATTGAAATCATCAATCCGGAAAGTGGTAAAGTTCTTAAAAAGCTAGGTGACAGCGATAACACCAAGCCCAAAGAAAACACCAAAGATGCTTCCAAAGACAAACAGGAAAAAATCCAGGTCGGCAATCTCGCCTTTTTCAACCAGTTGGCCTGGAGTCCACAAGGCAAATATCTGGCAGCTTGTCAAAGCACTTTATCCGGTGAAGACAGAGAACTCATTATCTGGAAATCAACTGACTGGAAATTGCTCAATTCCCGGGATGTTAATCTTGCTGTTGATGGAGGTCTTAATCTCGGTTTCTTTGACCCACAGGTAACCGGACTTTTTACCATCAATGCTTTTTCCAGTTCTCTGGTTCAATTTTCCCAATATAAAGTCAATGACAATTCAGATGAAGGAGCCTCCATCTCTTTCAAACTTGACTGCAAAGATTGTATTGACGAACTTGTAATCATGCCCAATCACCTGATAGTCTCAGCCGGCAATGAAAACAAAAACTTTCTGGCTGTTTTCGACAAATATTCAGGAAAAAAACTGTCAACACATGAATTTGCCAAAAAAAACAAAGATGATGTACTCTGCCGGGTAAACCAATCCGGTTCGAAAATTCTGGCTGGTCAATGCAAAAGAATTGTTACCGGCAAGGACAAATTCGATAATGATCTGGTTAAATATACACCTTTCAGATTTTTTCTGATAAACGGGATTAAATCTGACAACAAAAAGGTTCATAAGGTCGAAAACATGGCATTGCATCCTGACGGAAAGCACTATGCCATCAGCAGGGATAACCAAGTCTTTATCCATAAATTTGGCCTTGAGAAACCTCTGGTCAACATCAAAAGCGGTGCACTACGTTCAATCGGCTTCAGCAAATCTGGGAAAAAACTCTGGCTGGTCACCCCAAAAAGCATAGATATTTACAGTCTTATCTAAAATCTTCAGTTGCTATAACTAAAGCTTAATCGGCAACTATTTTCATTGATTTTGAATTCCAATCCAAACTGGAAATATATCCTGTTTTTAGTTGAAATTTCAATTTTATGAGGTTATGGTCGTCGGCTAAAGTACAGTTCAAAACTGAACTTTGCTTTGGAATATATATTTTGCTGTTTGCCGAATTATTCAATTCTTTAAGCAATTGCCCGTTTGCATTACCCGGTTCCAAACCGGAAACCGTGTAAATTATTAAGTTTTGTAAAAAAAGTTGAGGAGAAGTCCGGTTTAATCTGATTATCGGAGAATAAAATGATATTTAGCAAAAAACAAATTAGCTTCAATAAAATCCATAAATTTCTCGGAAAATTACTCCTTGTCAGTTGCTCAACCGCTCTTTTCGTACCAACCCTGGTCTCAGCTCAGGGATTTGGCATGAATCCAGGTATGGGTGGCCAAAAGGGTCCCGGTAAAAAAGAAAAAGATATGGTAATCAAAAAAGCTGAAGGAAAAAAAGGGGAAAAAACTCCTGAAATCCACAAGGATAACTATCTTGACAAACCCCCTTCCATGCAGTTTTTCAGTCTCGACGGCTATTTTCGTTTGAGAAACGACTATATGTATCGTTATGATCTCGGTTACCGAAATTATTCCGGGGTAGCCTCACCTCACCGCAGCCCTCTGCTTGGCTATCTTGAAGAATGCAGCCAATCTGATCCTTCAGGCAATTGCAAAGGCCATAATGTTACTTCTACCAATATGAGACTGCGCCTTAATCCGGTTTTGCGCCCCAGTGAATCTGTAGCTATCTATTCTACACTTGATGTACTTGATAATCTGGTTTTAGGTTCCACTCCCTACGGAATGAATTACCAGTACGGCTCTTCCGGTCACCTGCCCTACGCCGGCTTTTCAGCCAATCAATCCGTCTATCAGGATGGTTCCAATTCAAACTGGGATGCTATCAGAGTAAAAAATCTCTGGGGAAAAGTCGATCTGCAACTTTTTGATCTTTCCTTCGGGCGGATGCCCAACCATTTCGGAATGGGTCTTTATCATAATAACGGTTTTGGTCTCGATGCCGATTACGGCGATTCTGTGGATCGTATTCAACTTTCATCGACTATTCCCGCTTTTGAACTTCAATTAGGTGCCAGTTGGGATTTTGCTTCCCAAGGATTTTCTTCAGTTATTGTAGATCCCGAGGCCGATCAGGGGCAACCCAAAGACATGGACGACATGGACGATTCAACTCGCTGGACCTTCTACCTCATGAAAAAATATTCACCTGTCAAGACAGCCAGAAAATTGAAGGCCGGTAATCATATCTTCAACTATGGACTCAACGTTGGTTTCAACAGACATCGCTATGGCATGCCTGCCATGGAATATAGTCCTCTCAATTCTCCTACTATCAGTTCAGACAATGAATTATCCGAACTGGCAAGCTATATTACTCCCCGATATGCATTCTATACTGTTCCTGATTTCTGGATGCTCTACGCCAAAGGTAATTTCAGATTTGAAATGGAAGTAGTCGGAAAATACGGTTGGATTACCAAATTGAATGATGTCGACGGCATGAGCAAAGAAGGCAACGATATGAACATCTTGTCTCTGGGCGGAGTCATGCGCATGAATTATCGCTACAGCAAAGAAGTAACCTTAAAAATTGAATTTGGTTATGCTTCAGGTGATGACCAATATGAAAATATTGAAAATAAGGGTTCCACCCATTATTCCAATTTACCTGCCTATCCTGTTAATCCTAACGATAAATACAATTCCCTCTTTTTATTCCATCCGTCCTTCCACGTTGACATGCTCTTTTTCCGGGAATTGATGGGCACTGTCTATAATTCTTCTTATGCCAAATTAAGCTTCAAATACAAAACCGGAAGATGGAAATTTGGAATCGACGGCATCCTGCCCATGGCCAACGAGCCTGTTGCGACTCCGGGCAACAGCAGATTGTATGGAGCCGAGCTTGATGGTTTTCTCAATTTCACCTCCAAAGACAACAATTTCAAATTCGGCCTGTATTATGGTATTTTCTATCCCCTCAATGCCATGGAACATCCCGAATCGATTTACGGCAGTTTTGCCGCGGAACCTAAATTCGCCCAAACCATCCAGACTCACCTTATTATAAAATTCTAATTTTCCCCGCGTTCATTTCTTACAACAAGCATACAGAATTATTGCCATAACTAGTTCCCATCCCAAAAAGGAAGGTCATCGCCTGAATGCGGAATTTCACCTCATCTGCTTTGTC
>JAWLEA010000054.1:0-19503 GCA_041686345.1 Polyangia bacterium
AGAAAAACAAGACCAAAACCAAAATATAAACAGGCATCAGCAAGTATTTCAAGAAGTTCAGAAGAAGTAATTTTAGAAACATTTGCTGAAGCTCAAAAGCGGGATCCTGAACATAAAAAAGAATGGATTGTCCTTGTAGATGGGGATCCTCATCAAATTAAAAGAGTCAAAAAAGCTGCTAAAAAGTTTGGAGTCAAAATCAACATAATCATGGATCTTATTCATGTAATAGAATATTTGTGGGAGGCCGCCCGAGCTTTTTCATGCAAAAGCAGGAAAAATCAGGAGAAATGGGTGTTTGAAAGAATAGAGAAGATTTTACAGGGAAAAGCAGGAGAAGTTGCAGGAGGGATTGGACGCAGTGCCACAATGCGAGGATTTTGCAAAAAAAGAAGAAAACCCATTGATAAATGCATCAGGTATTTGAAAAAACACTTGAAATATCTAAGATATAACATCGCATTATCAAGAGGTTACCCAATCTGCACCGGAGTAATCGAAGGAGCGTGTCAATATCTGGTTAAAGACAGAATGGAAAAAACTGGTTGTCGATGGAGTATAGAGGGCGCCGAAACAATACTCAAAATCAGAGCCTTGCGTGCAAATAATGACTTCGAAGAATATTGGAACTATCTTTGCGACAAAGAAAAAAAAGAATTATATTGCTCAAAGTATAAAGATGGTAAAATCCCAGAGACATCAAAACCCAAAGGAAAACCAGTGCTAACAGTAATTAAAGGAGGAAAGCAACCTGTGCCCTAAAAGGAACTACACCCATTCCATATAGCTTTCGTGTACTTCATGATTCGAACCTTTGAGAGCCTTGCAAAGTTTCAAATAACCAGAGACACACTAATACACTCTCCATAAAAAATTCCTTTACCCCCTTAGAGTGAAAAGATTTGAGTTTATATTGTAGAGTATAAAGGTGGGAGGGGGTAAAGGAATACTATATTTACATCTGAACTACCAGATGGTGCTTTCCACTGAATTTGTGGGAACATCACCGGTGGTCAAGCCACCTACGAGGAAGATATGGGCTGCTCCAACTGAGGAATCAAGCAAGTATCTGTCATAAACCAGGTTGATTCCAATGGAGTTCCAGTTCTCGACATCCGGAAAAGCACAACCGGTGGAACCATCACACAAAATACCTGAAGTACAGTTATTGGAAGGGGCATGTCCCTGGCCACCAAAGAGGAATAATTGATTGCCGGCGGCTGCATAACCATAGCCGGCATAAGCCGGTGAGAATGATTGAATAGCCGTCCAGGGAGCAAGACTTCCTCCGGGTTGTATTTGGGCAGTATCAACATTGGTTACGTTGATACTTCCGGTACTGTCCACCCCACCACCGGCATAAATCCAGGTTTCATTTTCAGAAACAAGAATGGTGGCTACCTGGTCAACAGAATATGCCTGCAACTGCCATCTGGGATTATTGATGGTATCAGCTCCAATACTCCAAGTTTCTCCAGCGGGAACATCAGTTATTGCCATCGAAACAGGGATATACTCATAAGTGTCGAGAGCGTTGCCGTTTTCATCACGACCACCAACAGCGTATAAATACATCACATCACCGGTAAGGGGATCGAGGCCTTTGCCCAAACCAAATCCTTCCCTGTGACCTTGCATTGAAGGCAATACTTTCCATTTGCCAATATCTCCAATAACTTTTGGTGTTACCGAAGGATCAGTTACATCTCCGTTATCCAGATAACTGGTAGTACCTCCGCCGACTTCTGCAATAAGTTCGGTTTCGTTGGCACCCATACCAGCTGCAGGGGTGCGATAAACTCTGTATCCCACAGCTCCAGGTACAGCATCCCAATACAAGGTTACTTTAAGGGTACCTAAAGTAGAGGGAACATTAACCGGCTGAGCATCACCGGGCAAGGTTTCCCCTCCGGGATTATCCGGATCGGCGGGATCCATAATAGCTGAAACCCGATAATACCAGAGTCCTGAAGTTATCCCAACGTTCTGATCAGCTGCATCCAGATAAACATCTGAAATAAATGGAGCCTGGTTGGGATCGAGGATTTTGGAACGATAAACGGAGTTTTTCGCCCCGGTTCCATCGTTTCCACCAACCAGGAAGATAAAGCGACCGATCACTGTTGCCTGAGCAAAGGTAAGAGGCTCGGGCAATTCTCTGGAAATCACTCTCCAATCGCCCAGCTCTCCGAATCTGCTGACAAAGGCAGCTTCTATGCTCTGATAAGCTCCGGTAACATCACCGTTGTCGCCACCCATTACATATAGAAAACGGGTGGAAGTGTTTACCGAACCATAAACCGCAGATGGAGCTCTCCTGGCAATTATCATGGAGGCATCCTCGGTGGTCTGGGTAATATTTTCAGATGGATTGGTAATACCAACCGCTGAAAATTCACCATAACTGGTATCGGGATTTGTAACTCTCACTACGCAGACCGTACCTTCGGAAAGCAGGTCTGCCGGTGCTGTAACATCCAATCTGGTGGCTGAACTGGTATTGACCGTCAGAACATAATTAGTTATTACATCTGCATCATCTTTGCAGATGAATGTGGCATCGGGATTATTGAAACCACTTCCCTTGACGACTAATTCCTTGGGGGAATCGTTGGGAATTGAGCCCGGAGACACAGTATCGATTACCGGAGGTTGTTCCTCAGTAACGGTATATCCTCCCGGGATCAATCCTACTTCACCGGTGGGATTAACCACAATTACATCGTAATCACCCGGAGTCAGCCCTGAAGGTACAACAGAAGTTATTTTCTGAGAATTAACAAATACTGTTGATTTAAGCGGGAAGGCGAAATCTCCGGGAGCGGCACTCACAGGATTGAGATAAGCTCGCGGCAATTCCACAAAACCCACCATGCCTGCAGGCAGCGGCTCTTCAGTGTACATGGCCACAGCTGTTTCTGAGTCGGTCCAGCCAAAGGGAGGATCTATTGTTTCCAGGGCCAAAGTCAGATCTTCTGTTACTTCGAAAGCTGAATCCAACTGAGCCACACACCCGACGGCATCATCAACCATAATGTCCCAGAATCCCGGATCAAGTCCGGCTGGCACGTCTATCAAAAGACGATTGGGGCGGGATGAGTCGTAGTTGTAACTCAGAGACTGCCAAGAACCAGACCCGTCTGAAGGTCGGATCATAACCGAGTTTACATTACCCCCGTTGATTCCCGACAGATAGACAGTGGCCTGAATGTTGATTCCGTTGTAAATAACCGGAGGATCAACAAAATAGATTGTCGGAGTGGGAACCACTTCAACTGTCTGAGTCAGAGTATCATCACAACCGGTACCGTTGGACACGGTAACGTCGTAAATTCCCGGATTCAGCAAATTGAAGGTGGCTTCCATCTCGGTAGGATCAATATAATTTGTAGAATCAGCTTCAGTGGTATCAAAAAATACTCTGGTAGCTTCAACAAAATTATCTCCGAAAAGAGTGAAAGTATTGGAACCTTCACAGACCAGCGAGGGAACAACGGAAGTCAACAGAGGTTGTTCACCTACTGAAAAGATAAGAGAGTCTTCACAATTCTCAGAGGTTGGCAATACAACCTTGATTTCATGGTTGCCCACATCGAGTCCGGGCAGGGTTTCGATAACCATTTCGGTACAAACCTGAGCCGTAAGATAAACTCCACTAACACTCTGGCAATTATTCATGGAAACAACATTGACTTCGGTTTCATTAATGAATGCCCGGGGCTGATCTCCTTCTATGACAGCAAAACCATGACCTTGAAGAGTCAACTGAGGTGGAATACTGCCTACACATACAGTGGGCGGAGTAATATCGTTGATTTCAAGCTCATCACACCAGCTATGAGTAGTGCAATTCATCAGGCAACCATCGGTATTATCGATATTGCCGTCGTCACATTCTTCCACGCCTTCCCAGAGAATACCGTCACCGCAGGCCGGAGCCATGCAGTTATTCATACAGGAATCGTTATTGTTATCGTTGCCATCGTCGCACTCTTCTACGCCCTGCTGAACAAAGCCGTCGCCACATTCTGCAAATTTGCAATTGGTGGGACAATTGTCATTGTCGTTCAAATTACCGTCGTCACATTCTTCCACGCCGGCCTGAACCACGCCATCACCACATTGGGCCAGTTTACAAGTGTTTAGACAACCGTCGGTGTTATCGCCGTTTCCGTCGTCACACTCTTCCCCAATCTGGACAATTCCATCGCCGCAGGAAGGAAGTTTGCATTCACTGGAACAGCCATCACCGTCCACTTTGTTACCATCGTCGCACTCTTCTACGCCGCGTTGAAGAAAACCATCGCCGCAGCGAGCTTCAACACAGGTATTCAGACACTCATCTGCATTACTGGCATTGCCGTCGTCGCATTCTTCACCCGGTTCAACTATACCATTACCGCAGGTAGGTAGCGAACAGTCGTTTTTGCAGGAATCGTTGTCTACATCATTGCCGTCGTCGCAAGTTTCAACTCCGATATGCAAATAACCATCACCGCAGCGAGCAATTTTGCACTCGTTTATGCAAGAGTCATTGTTGCTGAGATTGCCATCATCACATTCTTCGCCTTCCTGCAGGATTCCATCACCGCAAGCGGGCAAACGACAATCATTACTGCAACCGTCATAGTCCAGATCATTGCCGTCATCGCACTCTTCTCCTGCCTGGACAATTCCATCGCCACAGGCAGGCAAATTGCATAGATTCGTGCAACCATCGTTGTCAATATCATTACCATCGTCACATTCTTCTCCGGCTTCAATCTTTCCATTTCCACAGGAAACTCCTTCGTCATCGAATTCACAAGCTGAAAAGGAAAATATAAATAACCAGAGCAGGAGAAAGCCTGTTTTTGGAAAACAGGCTCTCAAGCGTATTTTATTGTTAATTTTAACATTCCGGTTAAAAAGCATATTTTTTACTCCCATTCATATTCACAAACATAACCATAACTAAGATCACATTCTTCATCTGCCCATTCTTCGGAGGAAGAGGTCTGGATTACACAATTTGAATTGCCAGTTTCACCAAGAGAAGTATTGTCCGGTTCACCTGCAGCCCAATTTGTGTAAACAGGAGCAAGAAAATTATCAGGATAGAGATACCAAACAAAAGTGCCTTCACTCCATTGGTCTGTAAGTCCAATCCAATAACTGGAAACTACTCCTGAAGCTAAGCCTGCTACCAGAGTATTTTCTGCAGAATCAGTGATTTCAACCAAGTGAGCTCCAATGAGATTGCAAGCCTGAGCGGCATTATCCCAGTCAACAGTTTCAGTAAATACCATGTAACAGTGATCGTCCTGGATAGCAGTGGCGTCTCCAAGGAAACATTCACGGGTACAATCTGAAGCACACCAGTCTCCGTCAACATTATTGCCATCATCACATTCTTCAACTCCAGCCTGGATATGAGTATCTCCACAGGAGGGAAGCAGGCAGGTATTGAGACAATCATCGGAGTTGTCCATGTTACCGTCGTCACATTCTTCGCCGGCCTGGACAAAACCGTCGCCACAAGTTGGAAGTTTGCATTCACTGGTGCAACTGTCAGTGTCATCGTCGTTGCCGTCATCACAAGCTTCCACGCCAACTCTTACATAACCGTCTCCACAGGTAGCAACTTCGCAGGAATTCAAGCAACCGTCGGTATTATCCATATTGGCATCATCACACTCTTCAACTCCAGTCTGGACATAACTGTCTCCGCAAAATGCACTCACGCAAGAATTCAAACAACTGTCATTATTATTCAGATTGCCATCATCACATTCTTCGCCAGCTTGAACAATTCCGTCTCCGCAATTGGGCAATTTGCAATCGTTACTGCATCCATCGTCATCTACTTCATTGCCGTCGTCGCATTGTTCAACTCCGAGTTGGACAAAGCCATCGCCACAAACTGCAATTGAACATTCGGTGGTACAAGCATCATTGTTGTTCCAATTGCCATCATCACATTCTTCACCCTCTTGCAAAATTCCGTCGCCGCAGCGAGGAGTGCGACAATCATTGGTACAGGAATCGAAGTTTATATCGTTACCGTCGTCACATTCTTCACCGGCCTGGACAATTGCATCACCACAGCGAGGCAAAGTACATAAATTAGTACAACCGTCATCATCAACATCATTGCCATCATCACACTCTTCGGCAGCTTCAACCTTGCCATTTCCACATGTGGCTCCGTCATCGTCGCAGGCACTGAAAGCAATTAGAGATGCGATTAACAAAAATACTGAAAGAATTGATTTTCTCATGTTTTTTCTCCTTAAATGAAAATTATTAAACTAAAAATAAAAAATTATTAAATTATGACAACTCCTAATTTTATTTCAAAACCGAAGTTATCCTTTGCAAAGAACTCAGACTAATTGATTTTTCTTCAGCTTCATCCTATTCTGGGATGAGCAGTTTTTTCTGTTATTGAACAGGGGTTTAATTCCCGTCCCAAATGGGGGTTTAGTCTATTAATCTTTTCTCCCTGTTCATTTGTTACAATTTAATTTATTTTTTTGCGAAAACTTACTTTACCTTAATGATCAGACAAAAGATTTTTTATTGATTTTTTACCCTTTAAAAGTCATTATATTTCAATTCTGTTATCATTTGCGACAGCTCATTCGAATGGAGAATATTTAATGAAATATATCCGGTATCTTGTTTTTATCCTCGCTTTTACGAGTTTCAAAAGAGATCCGGCTGCAACCAAAAAAGTTGCTCGTTCTTCCCGTAATCAAACAAAAAAAGTTGTTTTTCTCAAAATGGCCGAAAATGAAGAAAAGATAAAACGGGAAGTAAATTATTTTACCGAAATGACCCTGGCTTTGGATGGGATAAACCTGCTTTCCAAATCTTCTCCTGCGAATTTTTCTGAAATGAACCTGTCCAGACAAATAATTTCAATCCAAAAATACTTCAAGGATAAACACACTATTGCGGTCATCTGGCTCAATTCTTCTTCTGATAATATTACCTACCTGCACATGGTGGTTATGCACACCAAGCGGGCACTCGTGCGCATGCTCAAAGCCGATCCGCAGAAAAGCGATTTTGCCGTGGATCTGGCAATGGCCTCAAAGGAATTGTTAGGCGAAGCTTATCTTTTCAGTAAACAAAAACAAAAGAACAAACCTTTGGATTCCATCGTCAAAACAGTTAAAGCAAAGATATCCCCTGCCCTGCCTTCCAAATGGACACTTGCTGCTATTTCAGGTCTATCCGGAGGAATATACGGGCAAACAGGTACTTCGTGGGCAGTGGGACAGTCAATCTCCCTGAGACAAAGAATTTTCAAGCAACTTAAAATACGCTACAGTCTGGAAGCTCATAAAGGTTTCATTTCCGATACCCCTTCTGTAGATATCGATGAAAATTCCCTGGCAGCGGGTCTGGGAGTTTCCTGGAACTGGAAGTATACCCGATTCGATTTTGATCTTGAATTAGCACCTTACCTTGACCTATATTCAATCTGGACAAACTATGAAGCAAAAACAGGCTTTCTCATTTCCCAAAATGTATCCCACTGGAAACCACAAATAAATGCCGGATTTGAGATTAAAATTGCATTATACTCCCAGCTTGAATTAATTGTCGGGTTGCAAACAATGCTGGCACTGAAACAACAAGCCCTTTATCTGCAATCATCCGGAAAACAGGCCTATGCTTCTCCTTTTCTGCTCTGGCAGCTTCAAGGAGGCTTATGTTTGTTTTTTTAAAAAACCGGTAACAATATAACCCTTTGACGAAATTAATATATGACAGATAAAAATTACTCCGATTCAGAACTTATGGAAAATCTGGCTAACGGAGATCAAAATTCACTGGCTCAACTTTACAAGCGCCATGGCAACTCGATTCTGGGTTTTATCCATAAGACCGTGGGTGATTATTCAACAGCCGAAGACCTCTGCCAGGAAGTTTTTCTGGTAGTTGCCAATAAGGCTGAAGTTTATAAGGAAAAAGGCAAATTTCGCTGCTGGCTCTATGGAATTGCCGCCAACAAAGCCAGAAATCATCTGCGAAAACGCTGGCTTAGAAACAAGCTTCTTTTTCAGCATCATGAAGATTTACTACCTCCTGAAGATAAAATTTTTTCTCCTGAACTGCAGGCTCTGAAAATTGCTTTTTCCAAACTGGCCCCCAAAGACAGAGAGATTCTGGTACTTCAGGTTAGTGAAGGACTTTCCGGCGAAGAAATTGCCGAGACCCTGTCGATTAAACATGCAGCGGTACGAGTCAGGTTGTACAGAGCCAGAAAAAAATTGAAGAAACTGATTGAAAAAGAATTAAAAACAGGATCAGGCAAATGAAACAATGTCAAAATTTTGAAAATTATCTGGCAAAACTTCTTTCCGACAAAGAGAAAGAAGCTTTTGAGGCACATCTCAAACATTGTCAATCCTGTAGAATAAAATTGGAGCAAGAAAATAATCTTTCCAACCAATTGCAAGAACTATGGCAACAATCCCCCTCTCCTGAAGTAAATCAACGAAAGACTGAACAATTGCTGGCAAAAGCTTTTAGCAATAAATCCAATCACTTGGGCAAAATTGTCTGGGTTGCGGGAATTTTTGTATTAATCCTTGGGGTGGTTTTGGGACTTTCCTTCTTCAACACCACAACCACAACTTCAGAGCATGATTCAAAACCATTTTCACCTACCTTGAAATTAATCCGGAATATAAATGCAAAATTAGTCGGGCCTAATGCCGAAGGCAAAGGACATATCTCTGCAAATGCCAATGGCAAACTGCTTTTTATCCTTGAAAGTGACAAAATAGGTTTGGATAGTAAAAGTTCAATGGATTTTTCGGTCAAAAAAGAATTTACCAGCCTGAAGCTCACCAAAGGACAGGTGGCAATTCATAAAAACAAAAACTCCGACCGTTCTTTTGAAGTAATTGCCGGCGAAATAACCATCAAGGTGACAGGAACAATATTTTTTGTTTCATTGCAACAAAACAACATTATAACCACAGGGGTAGTCCACGGTAAGATAATTGTCGAGTCACCAGGTAACAAAAGGATCAATTGCCGAGCAGGGCAGCAAATAACAATCAAACAGGAAAATATTATCCGGGAAAACCTGACAATTGAAAACAAAAACCTTGTTTCGCGACTCTTGGCAGACAGCGTCTTATCTTCATCTGCACCCAAAGCGTCAACTTTGACAAAATCCGACACTTCCTCTCCCAAAAATAAACCATCAACAAAGACTGACAAAGCATCTGACTGCAAAGAAAAGCAAAAAAATGAAATAGTACCGGCTACAACCAGAAAAAATAATAAAAAGAACCAGGCAGATATTAATAATCCCACCCGCAATAAAACTGATTCACCTCAGACCAAACAAGACAAAACAAATAATGAGTCTGATAATCCAGCATCAATTAAAAATAAAACAACTGATAAATCGGATAACAAAAATCAAACTGGGCAAAACAATCAAGTGCCTGAAAAATTGGATTCCATCTCTGTCAAAAAACTGATTATCAAGAAAAAGTTTTCCAAAGTTGAAAATATTCTGCGAAAGTGGTTGCAGAAAAACAATACAGACGCTAAAGCCTGGTGGCTTTTGGGAGAATCTCTCAGAAAAAAAGGTGCCAACAAAAAAGCCCTGGCTGCTTATGGCAAATGCAAAACTTACGCCGGCAAACGTCTCGCCAATCGAGCCCGCTATCGCCAAGCTCTGCTTTATCACTACAAACTTGGAAATCCGGTAAAAGCCGCAGTTGTTTATAAAAAATATCTCAAACAACCTTCAACTGCAAAACCCCTGTCCGACAGTGCATCCTGGCATCTGGCAAAGGCTCTGGCAGCAAACGGCAAAAAATCTGAGGCTAAAATTGTTTTACGCAAATTGATCAAAAATAATTCAGGAACCTATAAAATCAAAGCTGAAAACCTGCTTAAATCCCTTAAATTAAGGGACTAACCAGTTATAACCTTTTAATTTTTTATCTGTTTTTGATTGATTTATTAGTTCCCGTCTCAGAAAGGGGGATTTGACTGGGACTGAAGTTGGATTGATATGCACGGCATAAATTCGCAGACACAGCCACTACTATTTCAAGAAGTTATCACAAAGTTGATCAATTCAAATTCCATGGTCCAGGCGAATCCCTACCTTTTTAGGAAGGGAACATATTAATTTTTGTGCCTGCAGTAAAAACAGAGGAGGATTCATGTCCGACCAAACACTCAAAGCAATTTATTTTCTGTTTATTACCGGGGGCTTGCTGATACTGGCAAATAATTGTACAGACGAAACCATTATTTACGACTCTTTCAACCACAATCTCAACAATAACAATATTCAATGTACCGAGGGATTTGTTGGGGAACAATGCTCAGACGATGAAGACTGCTGCTCAGGATTTTGCATTGACAATATCTGCGTCCAGAAACAGTGCCTGGCTCTCGATGAAGAATGCCAGACAAACGAAGACTGCTGCTCGGGTATCTGCAATGATATCAACCGAACAACGTCGCTATGCAAAAGCAACCACCAACAATGCCTAATTCTTGGGGAAAAGTGTGAATATGCCTCTTCCTGCTGTTCGAATAACTGTAAAGATAATCTGTGTGTCTCTGGATTTTGTCTGACGGCAGCAGAAAACTGCACGGATAACATGGAATGCTGCTCCAATTATTGTAATCCGGAAACCCTGCAATGTGACTACCCGGGAAATTGCAAACCGGCGGGGGAGTTGTGTGAACCTGAAGATTCCGCAGAATGCTGTTCCAACATGTGTACCCCTGGTTCAGATATGCAATACCGTTGTTCTTTCTACGGTTTTTGCCAACCAATTGGAGAAGTATGTCTGCAAAACGATGCATGCTGTTCTTTAAATTGCCAGGAGGGATTTTGTGCTGCAAATAATCTTTCCTGTCTGCCATCCGGGGAGGTATGTAACAATTCAGAGGACTGCTGTTCAGAAAACTGCCTGCAAAACGATTATGGCATTACAGTGTGCACCAGCCTTGGAGGTTGTACTCCTGCGGGAGAAATATGCAGAAACAACAATGATTGCTGTTCAGGAATTACCGGGCAGAACACAGGCTATTGTGATGCAAGTGAGCGAGAGGAAAATCAAGGCTTTTGTGTTGTTCTGGGCAATTGTGGTCTCCCCGGTGAAATGTGTGGATTTTCTGAAATGGAATGTTGCGGAGGTACTGATAATTGTCAGGAAGTTGCTCCAGAAGTCTGGCGTTGTGTAACACCTGAGGAATGTCTTGAAAATGGAGAAAGTTGCCAAAATTCAGCGGAATGTTGCAGTGGAATCTGCCAAGACGATATTTGTCAGGAAGCAACCTGTCTTCCAACGGGAGCAGCTTGTTCCTACAGTGAACAATGCTGTTCCGAAATTTGCACTCCAGCCCATCAGGGAGGAGTTTATATCTGCCAGTCAAGTTGCCTGACCGCTGGTGAAGTCTGTACCACAAATACAGATTGCTGCAGCGAAGTCTGTCACTCTTTTTCCAACATCTGTATTGAATAGTTTTCAGATCAGTTCAAGTAAAATTGCTCAATTTTGTCCTTACAATTCCCCTTCTAATGCCAAAAACCTGTACCGGCCAGAATATATTTCAATCCCAGACCAAACATGAACAAACAACTGGCAATAAAAAGATGGCGTTTAAATTTAACCAGTTTCAGGGCGTATTTCCCTGCGATAAATCCCATCAAGGGATAAATAGAAGAAGAAAAGGCAAAAACAGTTGCTATGGCCAAAGTTTTAAGGATTGTTGAATTCAGAAGAATTGGAATAAGCACCACAAGTTTGGTACACATTGCCCCGCCTCTCAAAAATCCCAGGGTGAACCCAGGCCACCAATTATTACCCAGAGTTCTTTCAGTTTCTCTGCCCCAGGCTCTTCTGGCATCGCGGGAAATAGGCTCCAGTTCATAATCTTCAGCTGAACACAGACCATGTTCATGACAATCATCACATGCACCAAGATATTCCGGAAGATGCTGGGTGGGACAATCACTGCAATCACCTTCGCAGCTTCCCTGCTCCAATCCGACATTATCGGTCTTTTTTCTCCAGGGCGGAGTCCAGGAAAAAACTCTGGTAGCTGCCAAATATGAAGAAAATAACAATAAAAGCACTCCGGAAGCGATATTCAAAACAGATCTGTCCAGATGAAAATAATGGCCAAAGATTGAAACTGCTACAGACAGAATAATAATGGCCAGAAATCTGCCCGCCAAATATCCAAGGCAAGTCAATCTGCCGGCATTTTGCAGAGAAAACACCAAAATGGCACATACCCATAAATTCCCAAAGGATAATCCTATAACTAGAGCTGTTAGTAGAGCAGACATGTTTTAATACTTCTCTCCTTATATGAATAAACCCTGAAGCCATAATAAAGTTTCCATTTCAGAACAGTTTTTTTGACTGAGACTGAAGTTGGATTGAAATGGGCGGAATAAATTCGCAGAAAGTTCTTGTTTCAGGATGCAGGTTATGGCTGCGACTGAAGTTGGAATGTTTACACTATTTCATGAAGTTACGACAAAGCTAATCAATTAAAATACCTAGTACCAGGCAAATACCTCCCTTTTGAGGACGGAACTAATAAACCAATCAGAAGTTTCTTGAGATGAACAAGTTTTTAACCTGAAATAATATTTTTTTCAACTTTCCCTTTGTTTTAAAAGATTCCATAAATTAATTTTTTTTACATTTTTACTCCCCAAAGATAAAATTATTACCACCAGGCAGAAAAATGAAAAGAAAAGAGAAAAAAGATGTAGTTGAAATAATATTCTAAAATGATAGATTTTTATTTTGTCCATTTTTTCAAGGATTCATCATATGGAAAAAATTAAGCTTTTTTATCACAGCAATTGCTTTGATGGAGCTGTTTCAGTTGCCTTAATGCAAATTTTTCTTCAAGATTACTATCACAAGGAATATTTTGTAGAATATGTTCCCCTTGTTCATGCCCCCGGTTTTTCCTACGACAAACGCATGTTTGTAGCCGACATTAATGTAATTCTCGATTTTATCTATCCTGGAAATTGTGAAGTTCAATGGTGGTTTGACCATCATCCCACAACTTTTCTAAATCAAGAAGACAGACAGAATTTTGAAAATAATAATTTCAAGGGACATTATAAATGGGAACCCGCAGCAGATTCCACAGCTGTGATAATCAAAAATTATTTGAGGGATAAATTCAACTTTTCTTATTCCAATACTATAAACAAATTGATCGATTGGGTTTCCATAATTGACAGTGCCCGTTTTTCTTCCCCTGAGATCATGGTTGAGCTTCTTGAACCGGCTCCTGCTTTTGCTAATATTCTTGGATTGACTCAAAAAAAAGAACTTGCTTCAATATTCATCAAAGATCTGGTTGCCATGCAATCTCTTAAAAAAATGTCCAGAAAACCATATTGGTCCAGAAAAATAAATGAAGTTAGACAACAAAACTGGGATTTGATCGAAGATATCAGAGAAAACATGCAAATTATCAACAGAATTGCAAAAATCAAACTAGGACACAAAGAAACAAACGGCTATAACAAATTTATTCCTTACTATCTGGATTCTTCTATTCTATATGCTGTAACCCTGCTTAAACATGAAAACTCATTCAAAATATCTCTAAGTGCAAACCCTTGGGATAAAACGGTTATCAATGGCAAATGTCATGATATCGGCAAATTATGCAAAAAACACGGTGGTGGCGGTCATTTTGCTGTCGGAGGCATCGCCTTCACTAAAAAGAAAGATGCTTTGCATGCCCTGAACTCAATTATTAAAACTCTACAAGAAAAACCCGATAAGTCCTGATCTCATCTTTCCTTCTCCCGTGTCCGTTCCACCGACAATCCACCACCCCTGCTCTGACTCAAACCCTTGGTTTGATATTTGCTCTTAACCAGAATTATTATGAAACTAAAGGAAAATAATAACAACTATTTCCCGATTGTTGATTGGTAGAATTGAAAAAAATTACCCTTGACAGATAATTTGCGGATTAAACCAATTTAATTCTTTGCTTGTCGCCTGGATCAAGCGCAGTGCCTTTTACGTCAACATCAGCTATAACATAAAACACCGATTTTTCTGCATCCAGAAAGGAGCCGGCTTTACCCAGAGCTCCACTTACTCCGCCTTTGTCTTTCATTTTGTCATTCTTGGATTTTACTAATTCATATTTCAAAATAAAATCATATTCCTTGGTTTCTCCGGAGTTAATTTTGAAATTTTCTTCAACCAGATCCAGTTCACCAAGTACAAATTCCCTGGTTATTTTGTCTTCGCCGCGTCCAATTGACCATTCTTCCACCATTTCCAGTTCTATTGACAAAATTTCCTGTTCACTCTTGCTGAAAAGTTTTAATTTGCCGGCTACTTGGGAATCTTCTTTTTTGCTTTCTTTGGGAATATCCAAAGTTGCCTTGACCCCGCCAATACCTAAAAATTGTTTAATTTTCTGAAAAAAAACCCATCGCTTCCTCCTTCTGTTGAAAATTACCTGAAATCAGTTTCCGTTTCAAAAAGCAAGATCATCACATGCACCCAGAAATTTAAGTTTCAAGTATAATTTGACATTGAATAAGATTGAAAAACAATATTCTACCTGTATTTATAATGGAAAACAATAACAAATCTCTTATTCCCCTAAAAAAACATCAATCATTTCTTCATGACAGATATTTTTTTCATGACAACAATCACCTGATCAGGTTATTTCTTTTGTCTGATCATTTTGACAATTCTGAGAAAATACATAGAATATCCTGACCAGATATTTACTGCCAGTTCACCCATAATAATTCAGGAAATTCGGTAAAAATATAGTATCATACATTTTTGTGAATTTTTTTTCTCGAATTTTGAAATGGGAACTTATAAAAGATAAGGAATTACAAATGTTGCTTTTGATTTTTTTAACTGGAATAATGACTCCCCAGGCAAAACCCAGATCCGGGAAAATTTTAAAAGGGTCTCTGCATGTTTACCAGAAACCGCAAATCACTTACGATAAATTCGGTAAAATCAGAGGCAAGGGTCGTTTTAAAATTTATGAGAGTGGCAAAAAGTGCAAATATGGACGCTGGTATAAAATTAAAAACGGTGCTTGGGTTTGTTCCGGCTGGTTTATTCCAACTGATGATCCGGAAGGAAAAGAAGAGGATTGGATCAATAAAATAGCTGATGCCAGTTACTATAAAAACACAAGCCGAAACACCTATATAGCTGAAAAATTCAGGCATATAAATTCCAAAAAGATGCGACGGGTATATAAACAACAAGGTTTTTATCCTATTGAGCGCTTTTTATTAAGAGGGGTTCCCTGGTACAAATTGTTTGATGCCGGCTATGTTTCAGCCCGTTCCATTACACCTTACAAAGTCAGCAATCTCCGAGGAGTCAAAGCTAACCGCAAAGAACTTCCACTAGTATTTATTGTCAGAGAAAACGCCTGGTTATGGAAACGAAAAGGTGGCAAATTTGTAAAATTCAATAAAATTGATAAATATGCTGTCCGTCCGGTTAAAGATCCAGGGGGTCTTTTTTACAAAATTAAATACGCCCCTCATGTTTACATCAAAAAATCGGATACCGCTTATGCTGCCAATCCGCCGGGACCACCTGGAAACATAAAAAAAGGTGAGCATTGGATAGATATCGATCTGGGCAACAATATTCTTTATGCCTTCAAAGGAAAAAAATTGGCAAAATTAATGTTAACCAGCAGTGCAAAAAGAACAAAAACAGGAATTCACCGGGTATATCTAAAAAGGGTCTATCAAACCTATGACCAATTAAGAATTAAAGACGGATATTTTCTGGAGGCAGTTCCCTATGTTCAATATTACATGCTGGGATTTTCTATTCATGGAGCTTATTGGCATGATAACTTTCCAGATCATATCACTCATGGCTGTGTAAATTTATCAATTGTAGATTCCAAATGGCTTTTCCGCTTTCTTGGCCCTATCTTTCCCAGAGGATTTGTTGAATTAAGGGGCAGCAAAAAAAATCCCGGAGGACTTGTCCGCCTTAGAAGACCACCAAAACAAAAAACTGAATAATATGGGTTCCTGGTCAATTATCAACTATCTGCAAAACGCCAGTTCTTGTGGCAACAATGTCTTGTTTTTTAAATAATATTCTTTGCAAATATTGATTTGGAATATTATCCAGATAATAAATTACACGATTTTCGGACTCTCGTTAAATTTATTTCACAAAATTCTTTCTATTTGAAATCCTTATATGATGCTATTATAATGCCTGAATAAACCATCTTCCAACATATCATGGATTTTAAGGATGATTTTTTTTGATTTTATACTAAAATAGTTTGTGGCACCAATGTTGCGTTAATAACTTAGCGTAACTTAAGGAGGTACTAAAATGAAAAAACTTATTGCACTTACAACTTTTATCCTTGGAATCACATCTTTTCAGATAAATTCCGTTCAAGCTCAATCTCCCTGCACAGGCATCGGCATCTTGGGGGTTGGCCCGTTTGGTATCGGCATTGCCATGGATTGCCCACCGCCACAACCACCGCCTGCAGTAGTTGTGGTCAAGCGCCATCGCGACCGTTGCCGCAAACCATCCTGTCGGCCTGAACGCCGCCGTCCCAAGAGGCGCCGCCGCAGAAGACGCCGTCGCAGAAGACGCCGTCGCAGAAGAAAAAGACATTTCCACAAGAGACCGGTAGAAAAAAGTGCTCCGGTAGTAGAAGCTCCTTCAGATATTGGCAACTACAATCAAATGCGCAGATGGTCATTAGCTGCCATTTTCGACTCCTCGTCTTACGAAGATGGAGGTCTCGCAGGTGGAGGATTTGCAGCTCAATTAATGCTTTCTCCCAACTGGGGCATTGAAGGCACCTTCACAAGACTGACTTCCTGTACCAATTGTAACGACTATGTCCAACGTATTGATGACAGAATTTCAACTTCCATGTTGTATTACCTCAACCCTTTGCGTAATCGGGGCATGTTCTTTTACGCCAAAGCCGGTTTGGTTTTCAGTGCAATTTACTTTGAACCAGAAGCAGGTTCAACTGACATGTATGATCACACAGAAGGTATCGCCACAGAATTAGGTGGAGGACTTCGCTGGAAACTTAATGATTTGCTCAGCATCAACTTTGAGACAACAGTAATGCAGACTGTCGGCGGAGAAGACATTGGACACGGTACAATCAATCCTGAACAGACACTTGGTGTACCTGATTCTGCTATCGACAAAACCGGAATTAACATCCGCTTTGGTCTCGCCCTTCATTTCTAAGCTTGCTATCTTTATACTTTTCACCACCTTCTTTTCCATTCAACCCTCTCTCCATCAATCACCAATAAATTTACACCGATAAAACAACAACTTGATATAAATTTTGTCTTGTCCACCCTGAATCGATTTTATCCATTTCTTTTCAAAACATATGGTTATTGATTTCCCGATTTAGTTCCATCTCAAAATAATTGAAATAATTGTGAAGTTTATAAAGGAAGATAGAAAGAAGCAGTCACCCCCAGGAAAACATGGCGAAATTCACCTTTTTCCGAACAATATCGTGTACCATTACCCGGTTTAATGCAATTATCTATCCAAATTGGCTGGTACATTTTAAATTGCAATCCCAGGGAAACAAATTGCAATTTGTAAGATATTCCTCCGCCCAGAGAAATATTGAAAGCGTTCATATAGGTATCATCTGAGTATCCTTCTTCTCTGTCGTCTATTTTTCTGTTTAAATTCCCTACTCCACCCAGAGCATAAATTCCCAGATTATCACTGGCCCATTGATAAAAACGACCTTCAAGATTGATGCTCAGCAGGAAATTTTCTTCTTGTTTTTCCTGTTGTAAAAAACCTCCATAGTGAATATTTCCCCCTAGATAAAAATATTTGTTGAGCTTCATCAGTCCGGACAGGATAAAGCCGGATGCCGGGGCACAATGATCCATTATCAACTCATCTCCTTCCTGATTACAATAGCTCACTCCCGAGTCTGCGTATAAGTCTTTACCAACTTCCGAATTAATGCCCACTGAAACTTCAAACATTATTCCTTTAAGAGATTTTTCATAAGGTGGATATGGACGTTTTTCTTTATTATCATCTGTTGATTCTGCATCAAGTTTGGCAATTTTCTCTTTATCTTCGGTTTCCTTGCTTTCACTTTGCAGATCTTTTTCAATAGCCTGTGCTTTCTTTTGCTGTGCCTTCTTTTTTGCTTTTTCAATGGCACTAAATCTTTTGCAGCCTTTTTGCAGATTCAGCCGACAACTCTTTTTAAAAAAAACCAACGCCCGGGAGGGCTCCTTATCTACTCCGAGTCCATGAAAAAGAAGCTCTCCCATGGCAAAACAGCCATGAGCAAAATTTTGGTTACAAAGTTTTTTAAATTGCTCGCCCGCCAGATTATAGGATTTAAGACCTTCCATTCCCAAAGCCCATAAAAAACACTGATTAGCAGGAGATTTGTCACAGGAATTTTTGTAGGTTTTAACTAATTTGCGACAATCCTCGATAAAGCCTTCTCTACATGATTTTTCCTGCATGGCTATATCAGATAATTTATTGTAATAAGTCCTTATTTCTTTTTTGGCTTTCAGATCAGGATAATTAATAATCAGATTTTCATAAACCGGCACGGCTCTATTGAACTCCCCTGCCAAAACCAAAGCCCTGCCCCAAATTAAAAATAAGGTTTCCTTTTTCTTTTCTTCAGGTATTTTCTGATACATTCCGGCAGCACGCAAATACAACTTTTTCTTGAAAAAAGTATTACCTCTTAAAATATATTTGCGTAATTCATTGGGATAATCTGATATTTTTGGCAAAGTTGGATTGATTATAGATTTTTTACTGGAAGCATTTCTCAAGGAGGCGTAATTACGTGATTTTTTCCTCAATTTTACAGGAACACATCTGAGCTTGTTTTTATCAAACCGGGTACCCTTGGGACAGCGGGATGCATAAGCGGGACCAGCAGATATAACACACACAGCTAATATTTGGATGATTCTATTATTCATTTTTGCCACCTCAGGTCTAAATTTGCCTGATTTCACATATATTATGGAGTATCAGAGATAAACTTTTGTAATATAATCAGGGAAAGTGTCAACTCTTATCGAAAATTCAACGCCAGGGTTTATCAATCACAAACCCTGATATATCCTTTGTACTCTGTTTCCAATTCCGGTCAGTATTTCATAAACAATAGTTCCGGCTGTGGAGGCTAATTTTTCGGGTCGCTGCTCATGCCCGTCCATTCTTCCAAAAATCAAAACATTATTTCCTTTTTTAACCTCCGGAACATTATTAACATCAACCAGAGTGGAATCCATTGAAATCCGGCCTACAATCGGTGCTCTGCATCCATTGATTACAACTTCGCCTCGGTTTGATAATCGCCAGGGCAAGCCATCATTGTATCCTAACGGCAATACTGCTATTTTGAAATTGTCATAGGGAATTTCATAAGTTCCTCCATAGCCGATTC
>JAWLEA010000055.1:0-19373 GCA_041686345.1 Polyangia bacterium
TGTAGATGATTTGTATCCTTTGTCGGAGCGAGAGGATTTGAACCTCCGACCCCTTGACCCCCAGTCAAGTGCGCTAACCAGACTGCGCTACGCTCCGATATATTTTTTAGAATAACCAGAAAACCGATTTAAAGAATTTCTTTCTGGTTGATTCTATCAAGTTGCTCCGAAATGATTCGGCTGATTTGAGCAGATTCATTTTTGGCTGCGACAACTGTATTTTGATTTTTGACAACTCCCTTGGCTGCTGATTTTTCCAAGTCGTCACGAGTTGAAGCCGATTTAATACCATTGCTTTCATGAAATTTCAACCTTCTTTTTGCACCTTTTAGGGTGAACCCTTCTTGATAAAGAAAACGCTTGATTAACAAGCCTTTTTTTACCACTTCTTCAGAAAAAAGATTGTCTTCCATATCCGGTGAAAAGCCGATTTCAGAAAACTCTTCCAGCCAAAACTGGATAATGTGTTCTTCAACATCCAGTTTTTTACTTAAATCTGTCAAGGCATATTTGTTAGACTTGTTTTTATTCATGAGCTCATCCTTAATGGGGGAAGAATTTTAAAAAAACCAAATCTGCCCGGACCATAATTATTCAGGAATGAATCAGAAGAAATCTGAATGAAACTTACTTGTGTTAAAGCTCCATGCAAAAGTAAAGTTGGAGTTGGAATTGTTGGAATTATTCAACACCAGATTATTTGTTTATCTTTTCTTTGAGCACCTGAGATGGTCTGAAAGTTAAAACGCGTCGGGCACTGATAGTAATGCTGTCACCGGTTTTGGGGTTTCTGCCTGGTCTTGACTTTTTGTCTCTGAGAATGAAATTGCCAAAACCACTTATTTTGATATTTTCCCCATCACTCAGGGTATTTTTCATGGTTCCCAGCACCGCTTCAACCATTTGTCCTGCTTCTTTTTTTGATAAACCAGTTACTTTTTCATATACTTTTTCTATTACGTCAGCTTTTGTCATTATGACCTCATTGGTTCTGTCTGGAATAATCTAATCTGAATGGAATATGGGCTGAGACTGAACAATACGTAACGACACTTCTATCGCCAACTATCTGTCCAGAAATTATCAAACGGCAAAACTTTCTAATTTAAAATAATATTTGCCGAAAGTTTGAACCCGGTCTATTTGAAAAACTGATTGTCAGATAAAACCAAATCAACCAGTAGTTTCTAACAGAACGTTTTCTTTTCTCAAACCAATACCACTCTTAATGACCAGAATATTAATATTGATTATTAAAATTCAAAAAATAGTTAAACCTTGTTTGAATTTTTACTGCAAATGCAGAACTATTTTTTAACAAATTCTGTAATTGATTTAAAGATTGCAGGTTCGGTTACTGCAAGATCTGCAAGCATTTTCCGATTAAGGTCAACGCCCTTGACCTTAATTTTGTGGATAAGTCTACTGTAAGTCAATCCATTCAAACGGGAGGCAGCGTTAATTCTCTGAATCCACAATTTTCTCATATCACGTTTGCGCTGCTTACGACCTTTGTATGAGGCTGCCCAAGCTCTTCTTACCTGGACGACAGCTGATCTGAACAATTTGCCGCGCCCCATGAAATAACCTTTGGCAGCTTTCAGTACGCGTTTGTGCCTTCTATGTGTTTTGTATCCACCTTTTACTCGTGGCATATCAAACTCCTTGAGGGAAATGATGTTATTAGCTCTATTACCGAAATTGTTAAAAACAAAGAGATAATATTTATTACAGGTTCACTGCAAAATTCAAATTATATTATAAAACAAATCGTGAAGTGAAACTTAAGGTAAAATATGTAAAATTTCAACAATAATTTTGAAACAGGGACTACACGGCTCTGCCAAGTATGATAGATACTGTTTTGCAAATCACAGCAAAAGCCGGCAATACCCAATTTTATGGTTATTGTGAAATACTTTCAGTTATTTTAATTCCTGACTGACCGAATTAAAAAGCATGAAGTATTCAGGAATTGGGAAGAAGCTTTTCAATTGCTTTCTTATTTGTTTTATCAACGTAAGAAGCTTTTCTCAATTTCCTTTTCTTTTTTGTGGTTTTGGGAGAAAGAATATGACTTCTCTTGGCGTGATTAAATTTGATTTTACCGGATTTGGTTTTTTTAAATCTCTTTTTTGCGCCACTGTTTGTCTTCATCTTTGGCATAAGATTCTCCTGTATAATAAAAACTCCAACCTTAATCAAGTCCAAAGTTGAAGTTGTTTGGTTACACCAACAATTACAAATTGAATCAAGAGTGAAATCAATTTGAAAACTTGGCAATTAAGCTAAAACTGAAAATCAATCTTTTTTGAGAACGGGAGCTTTCTTCCCAACCTCTCCGAATCCTTCGAAAAGTTCATCATATGAAAGGGTTGATTTAGCAGCCATTTTGTTTTTTCTGGTTCTGCCTGCTTTTCTTTTGCGTGCTTTTCTTTTGGCTTTAAGTTTTCTGGTTAAAGATGCCATAATATAAACCTCCTAGGGAGAAGCTGAAATAGTAAATATATTTTAAACTGTCAAGTAATTTTTTCACTTGACTTTAATCGAAGAAACAAATAATTTAGCGCTCAGACATTGAGACCCGATGATTGCGGGTTGATACTCCGCGCGGTCGTGGCGGAATTGGTAGACGCGCTAGATTCAGGTTCTAGTGGACATTATGTCTGTGAGAGTTCGAGTCTCTCCGACCGCACCTTCTCATAAAGTGAACTTACTGCATTCAACCATTTCATTTATCAAGCAAAAAACAGAAAGAAACACAATTGTCAAGGTTTTGTTTCCGGCACTGCCTGCAACTTTGGCAATTTTCATAATTTTTTCCTTTATTCCTGTATTATACCAGCGTTTTTACTATCCTCTGGATCTGGAATGGATGGAAAGTGGAATGTTAATCCACATTCAACGTATTCTTGAGGGGAAACCTCTTTTCGTTAAACCAGGTGTCAACTTTATTCCCTTTGCTTATACACCTTTATATTATTATGTCACTTCCTTTTTCAGTCTTTTCTTCGGCCTTGATTATCAAATAGCACGTGCTGTTTCACTTTTTTCTCTGCTGGGAAGCTTTTTTTTCGCCTTTCTTATCTTCCGTAATTACTACTTTTCCAAACAATTTCAGAAGAATCTCTTTTGCTTTGCCTCTGCTGTAATCTTTCTGGGACTGCTTTTGTCCAACTTTATTTTCAGCGGCAGTTGGCTGGATCTGGCCAGAGTAGATACTCTTTTTCTTTTTCTGCTTCTCTCTTCTTTTTATTTTACTGCTGAAAAAAAATCAATTTCCAGCGCAGTTATTTCCGGCTTTCTCATTTCAATGGCTTTCTGGACCAAGCAAACAGCTTTTCCCTATATTATCATTACTGGAGGCTGGCTGCTGGTAGTATCTCGACGCAGATTTGCCGCTTACACTGCTGTAGTAACTACCTTGTGCGGCCTTGGTGTATTATTATGGAATTCTTACTCTGACAACTGGCTCTGGTTCTACATCAGAAAGATTCATCAAAATCACTCTTTTAATGTGCATATTTTTTTTAAAACTTCCCCTTTGCAATTATTAAAAAGAGAATATTTATTATGGTTTTCCGGAATATCCTCTGGTGCTTTTATTATTTTTTTCAAAAAAGGCGCTCCTTTTTCAAAATTTATTTTCTGGTGGCTCATCTTGCTCACATCAATTTTTGTTTCATGTCTGGGAATGGCTACTCAGTGGGCTCATACCAACGCCCTACTTCCCGGCATCTTCTTTCCTCCCCTGGTGATCCTGATTACATTGTTAAGTTCCCTTGAATACCTGAATCTACCCACTGTCTTCCGAACGCGTCTAACTGAAACTCCCGCTTCCGGCTTGGCTTGCAAATTAAAATCTCAAATTTCAATTTGTCTGGTTTTACTCTCAATCATGCTCTTATCAATTCATCTTCATGAACACTTTCCCGCTCAACAAAAATTATCACTAATTACCCCTGATCGGGAAGATTATTTCAAAGCAAAAGTTACTTTAAACAAATTACGCAGACTTCCCTCTCCCATTCTTGTTCCCTATCATCCCTGGTATGCAGTCCTGGCCGGCAGCAAAGCACATTTTCATCTTCACGCTTTAAATGATATTACTGCTTCCGGCAAACCCTACCCTGAAGACTTGGTCAAAGCACTGAAAAACGGAAAATACAAATCCATCGTTTACGATCGCTACGGTTCCATATATCATAGGCAGATACCCGGAATGCTCAATTACTATAATCTGGATTACAAATTCGGGTCCAAATATGCCCCTGTTTTTTCCGGGAATCCCTGTGGGGCTAAATACATCTGGATTCGCAAAAATTTGACCAAAAACGTTCACAAAACTTATTAGTTCTGATTAGTTCCCGTTTCAGGAATCAAATATGAAAAACACAACAGTGAAATTTTTATTTCTAATGTTTTTCCCGGCTCTATCTTCCTGTAATTTTAATCCCGGGTCAAATTCAACCATCCCCGAAAGTGCAAAAAAATGCACTTTTTCCACCAGACTCAAAACCCGTATCGAAACCAATAAAAAAGTAAAATGCACCGAAATAGACGACCTGGCTTTGTTGGAATTCTCCAAAGGTCGTTCACTGTCAAACATCAACTCTTTTTACCGACAGAATAAATGCCTGAAAAAATCACAACTTGTTTCTTTTTTTTCAGCCCTGGAAGGAGAAATCAATGGAAATAACCAAAAAGCAACAAACTCCTGGCTTAGCTTTCTGGAAAAGAATAATTCTCTAAACTCCATCCTCGATTGGCTAGCTTCTTTTCAACTCGATCGAATCAATATTTCTAATCTTGAAACTGCCCAGAAAATAATTGATCTTTCCACTAATAATAATTATTTGCCAATAATTCCCATCGCTCTGAAAGCTTTCAAATTCTCTCATAAAAAACCCTCAAAAAAATGGCTGCTTTCACATGGTATTTCTCCTTTTACTACCTGGCATCAATTGCAGCCTGTTTCAGGGAGAGCTCATTTTTTTGAAGAGATAAGTTCAATTACCAGTTTAAATCCCGACAAAACTCAGAAAGCCAAGTTTGGTAAAGAAAATTTTGAACCCCTGAACCATTATTTGATAACTCGCCGATTTTGCAACAGAACTAAAAACATTACCGTTGCTTTTCAAACTCAAGGACCTGTTCAAATCTCAATTGACAATCAGATAATTATTGCCACATCTGGGCGAAAATATACTGAAAACGGAGCAACTGTTGAAACCCTGAAGATCGATCCCGGTTGTCATCAGGTTGCTTTCAGATTTGTTCCCACCCGGAATTCCAATCAGATCTTTCTGAGTCTGACTGAAACAAAACCGAAAAAACACGATCCCGGCCTTTTCAAACACCTTTCAAGCCCAAATTGCACAGCAACAGCCAATCATTTCTACCGAAAACTGACTCAGGTAAGTCGGGAACTCAGCAGTCACAACTTCTATCGTACTCGCCTTGAAATTGATGCCCTGCAAAATATCTCCACCAGAAATAATTTTGTAAAAAAGCTAAGCTATCTTGCTCTACAGGATGATCCAACCCTCCCATCCATTTCTTATGAACAAAAACTACTGAATCTGGAAGCAGGATCCGATTTATTCCCCTGGTTAAAATGCCAGATAGCCCAAACCTCCCGTCAAAACAACAAATTAAACAAAGCTGCAAAAAATCTTAAGCAATGCTTCAGCGAATGTTGTTTACTTGAGAAGGTAGAATTACTTAAAAAAAATCAGGATTACCAAAAAGCCTGGGAACAGATGCTTCTCCTTCTGGAAAAAGTGGATAATAATGCAGCTTATTATAAACTGGCAGCTGAACTCTCTCATAAAATTGGCAATTCGGGACAACAATTTAAATGGTTAAGAGAGGCTGCTTCCATAAATCCCTCCCGCTATCCTGCTCTGGCAGATTTTTTTCTTAGTCTCGACCAGACAGACAAAGCCAGAAAAAACTTGCTTCATAATTATCCCCACCTCAAAACAACTGTCGCCGGCCGCAAACTTCTTTACAAGATTTTGCTCAAAGAAGATAAATTGGCAGAAGCGCTGAAAATCCAAAAAAAAATCTACCGGCAAAAATCCGATTACCAGAACGAAGTCCTCAAATTGGCAGATCACTACTTTCTTCTTGATCAAAAAGAAAAAGCTTTTAACCTCCTGAAATCTCATCTCATAAAAAACCCGGATCATGCCAGGGTTTATCGTTTACTGGAGCTTCATAACCGGCTTCCTTTTACTTTCGGTCCTGAAACACAAGAATTAATCAATAAATTTTATAAATCAGAACCGGGTTCCCCTCATTATGCCCGCTTTATTTTTAAATGCAGAAAAATCCATCTCTTCGAAGAAGGAACAGGTTTCATCTTGGTAAAAAAAGCCATTAAAATTAACAGTGAACATGCAATAAAAGTTCTGGGGGAAATCTCAATTCCCGAAAACGCCTACCTTCTGCGCCTGGAAACTTTGAAAAAAAACAACGACACCTATTATCCCCTGGCTACTTTGTATCAAAATACTTTTACTCTGAAAAGACTGGAAAAAGGCAATGTAATCCTGCTTGAATATATTCTTCCCTTGGCCGAAAATACCAATTCAAAACACTTTGCCGATAAAATATTTTCCTTCAATCACAGCCATTTACCTACAACTTACTCCTGTTATGAAATAGAAATGCCCTCTCATTTCAAATTCAACTTCGAAAAGGGAGCCGGAGTGCCGGGACCTGAAATTCAAAAAAAAGGAAAGAGTGTTTCCTACACATTCAAAATGTGGGATCTAAAACCCAAGGTACGGGAAAGGTTCATGCTGCGTTACCTCAAAAAAGAAAACTACCTGAAAACCTTCACTAATCTTAGTCCAAGGAAATATGCTCAGCAAATAAAACAACAATTGCCCTGGACTGATAACGGCAGTTATGAATTGAAAAAAATAACTGAAAAACTATGTAAGAAACAAAAAAACAAAAGGTGCATAAACAATATATTTCGATGGGTACAAACTAATATTGAACAAGATTTTTCACAAACGGATCCTCTCAAAATTTTTCATGAGAGAAAGGGTTCCAGAGCTTTTTTGCTTCATGAAATGTTCAAATACCTGCCATTGAAATCTACTCTGGTTTTTGCTGTGAATAACAGATTGGTTTCCGGCAAATTCACCTATCTTCCTTTTGAGCATTTCAAATATGCTCTGGTAAAGGTCGGCCAAGACACTTATATTGATCCTCGATACAATTATAATCCACCGGGAAAAATAGTCCCTGCTCTTTCCAATTCACTTGCCTGGTCTCCCGGAAAAAAACTGTTCAGACTTCCTCGAAATCCGGCTAAAATCCGAAAACTTGATATCAAACTGAATACTTCACGTTTTCGCAAAGCTGTCTTCCAAATTCAGGAAAAAATAAAAGGATTCGGAGTACTGAAACTGAAAAAGTATTATTTCGACAAAGGTTTCAAAGTATTTGAAAAACTTGTTCATCAATCTCTGCAAAATTATTTTCCTTCAGCTTCCCTGACCTGGGTCAGAGTGAACTCTACCAGGAATAACTATTCTTACTTCAACTATCGTTACAAATTTTCGGCTTATGGTGCTTTTAACAGATTGAACCTGGAGGAAATTGAATTACGAAAAATACCCTTCAATTGGGATCTCCCTTCAAAATTCAATATACACAAGAAAAGACACACTGTATTTCTGCCTCCCGCTCTGTCAGAAACTGATATCTCAATAAAAATTATTCCGCCCCGAGGCTGGGCTGTTTCATCAGATCCAATTCTGGAGGCTGAGTCAAAATTTGGTTTTCTCAGGCGGAAACTGCGTACAGATAAAACAGGTAAAGGATTTTTGACTATCAAGAAAAAAATTAACAGAAAACCTGTAAAACCTGAAAATTGGAAAGAATTTGTCAAATTCATCAAGGAGTTTGATAAATATGAAAATTTCCCTGCTGTTTTCCAAAAACTATGAAAAATATTTGGGAAAATTAGACTTGAAAACTTCAAGTAATTGTTCCGCCGGCAGTTCTACCCTGAGGTTTGCAAAAAGTTCACCATCCTTGAACATCACCAGATTAAAAGCAGCCTGGTGTTTATCTAAATTAAAATTGAAAGCCCCATCCTGGGGAGAAATTATTTTGAGATTCTGGTTGTCATCAAGACAATCAATTTCCAGAATTGAACTGGAGGGTTTTAAAAAATGGGGACGAAAATATCCTGAAAAGGATGCACCTTCGGCAAGATTTTCTAAATTACCCCTGCCCTTGATTTTCAAAACAGGCCTTTTATCAATAATCACCGGCTTCACTTTAATAGAAAAAAACATTGGCAACATTCTGGCCAGATACTCTCCCTTGGAAGGGGTATAAAAACCCTCAGCCAGCAACTGGAATTCCGGCTTGAAAATAAATTTCAGTTTGTAATTATCCAAAATTGATTTTCTAATCTTGTCAAAAAGCAACATATCCTGCTCCTTTACTTCCCAGTCAGGTAACAAATTGCTTTGTATAACCCAAACACTTGAATTTTAATTACAGACTATCAAGATCAATGTTAATACACCCAGCAATATAAAACTTCAACCCAAACAGTTCAAATTTTCATCCTCAGTTCATGATTTTCCTTTTTGAAACCAGAAATAGAATATACATTCATTCTTATTATTAAATTATTACAACAACTTATTTCACCAGGCCCTAATTTTTTTTAATTATTTCAAAAAAATGTTTTTTTTTTCACTAATAAATGGAATAAAGATTTATAGCTTATGGTAGTAAAAAAACAGAACTACTAAACTAACTAATTTAGACATGTCTACATACGGTTCCCAATTTCTCATAATCTATTATAAATATTTATCTTAAAAGCAGCTGTCTGTTTTTTCTTTTACAGCTCTAATGGAGATTTCCCATGAAATTCACCTTTAAAAAATCTACTCCCTGGATAATAATGTCCATACTGGTTCTGACAGGTATATTTTTTTCAGTGTATCTTACAATTTTGCATTACAAGGTTTTCATGCACACCGGATATGCAGCTGACAGCAGTGTCTGTTCCATCAGTGACAAGGTCAACTGCGAAACAGTAGCTGAAAACCCTTACAGCGTTTTCATGGGAGTCCCTGTCTCTGTTTGGGGAATTGTGGGCTATCTTTTTATTGGAATTGGGGCTCTGGCAGGTATTTTTAATCCAAAGTCCAAACTGGTTTATCTGTATAATCTGGCTTTTGTCGGGTTTGCCTGTCTGGTAAGTATTACCCTCGGTTATATTTCAATCACAAAAATTTCATCAATTTGTATTTTCTGTTTTGGCACTTATTTTATCAACTTTATCCTGATGGGCTTTCTCCTGACCTTTATCATTAAAAGTCGAACCAATATTTTCAAACAGATAATTCCCTTTCTTATCTGGAGCAAAAACCACCTCTACTACTCTATTCCTTTTGTGTTAGGCGGGTTGGCTCTGGTCGGAAGTTTATTCCTTTATTACCCTAAATATTGGGAAACAAAAATTGTGAACAGTAAAGATCTGAAGCGCCTGACTTCCGGCACCGATAAAAACGGTCATCCCTGGATAGGTGCACGTACTCCTTTGGTTACAATCCATGAATACAGTGATTATGAGTGTCCTTTCTGTTCCCGCTACCATTTTAAAGTCAGAGAATTTGTTGGAAAATACCCTGAAAAAATCAGACTGGTTCACCATAATTATCCCCTGGATCACCATTGCAACAGTATTGTTACCAAACCTTTCCATCGTTCTTCCTGCCAAAAAGCCAAACTGGCAATCTGTGCCCAAAAATACGGAGCCTTCTGGAAAGTAAATGATTTTTTGTTTAAAAACAAAAATAAGAGAGTTACCCCATATATACTAAGCAACAAACTTGGTCTTGACTCAGAAAAATTTCAAAAATGCATTGAAGATCCAAAAACTGAAGAAAAACTGCAGGAAGAAATTAAAACAGGACAAAAAATGAAACTTAATGCCACCCCGACTTTTTTCGTAAATGGAAAAAGAATGCGCAATTTCAACCAGGTCATTAACCTGATGAAAAAAAGAAGTGGTAAAAACGATAAAGGCAACAACTGGATAGGTGCTACATCCCCGGAAATCACAATTCATGAATATACAGATTATGAATGCCCCTTCTGTTCAAAGTTTCATCAGAAATTAAGAAGTTATATTTCCCACTATCCTGATCGACTGAGACTTGTTCATCACCATTATCCTCTTGATCAAAGTTGCAACAGTCTGTTAACCAAACCTTTCCACAAAAAGGCCTGTGAATACAGCATAATGGCCATCTGCGCCGACAAACAGAATAAATTCTGGGAAACAAACGACTATATTTTCCGCAATGTCAAAAACAAGAAAATCAACAGCAAAACGCTGACCAAAGCTCTCAACCTGGATAAACAAGCTTTTGACGAATGCCTCAAAGATCCTGCAACCAGAAAGAAACTGCTTGAACATGTTTCCCAGGGCATTGAAAAACGAATCAACTCAACCCCTACTTTCTATATTGATTCAAAAAAAATAAAAACCAAAAAACTCATTCCTTTGCTGGAAAAGAAACTGAAATAAGGAAATATCAAATGCTCAATAAAATACTGATTATAATTTTTACTGTTTCTACTCTCTTCTTTTTAAATAATTGCAAACAAAAGACGAAGCCTCACAACAGTAATATCCAATCAAAAACAACTGATACCGATGCTGTCAATAAAAGTTCAAAAAAAGGAGCATCAACCAAAATGGACAAGAAAAAAGCACACAAAGAAAAATTTATCGAAGAATTTACAACCATAAAACTGCCAACTCCCAGAAAAGACAGAGGTCTGGCTTTAATGAAGGCTTTGAACAACAGGAAAACTTCAAGAAAATTCAAACTGCAACAATTGCCTTTGCAGATAATATCAGATCTTCTCTGGGCAGCTTCCGGAATCAACAGACCTGATGGCAAAATGACAGCTCCAACTGCATCCAATTCCCAGGAGATTGAAATTTATCTCGCTCATGAAAAGGGACTGTTTTATTATCATCGTAAAGCTCATTCATTGAAACCAGTACTTGAAAAAGACGTCAGAGTTGAGACAGGAAAACAAAAATTTACTGACACAGCACCCCTTGTTTTAATATATGTCGGCAATTACCAAAAAATGGATCGTCCCAGAAAAAAGACCGAGTTTTACTTTGCTACTGATACCGGTTTTGTCAGCCAGAACGTTTATTTGTTCTGTGCCTCGGAAAATCTTGCTACCGTTGTAATTGGCTGGCTGAACAAAGAAAAGCTTCTTAAAACCATGGAGCTTGATTCTGCCAAGTATAAAGTCGTACTTACTCAGCCCGTAGGTTTCCCAGCTATTTAGTTTTCTTTTTTAATTTGAGCACAGTGGGGATTACACAGGCAAAAACTGCTGCTGCTTTGAGTTTGAGATCCGTACCTTTCATTTTATCCCTGACAGTCCAATTATTCCATGAACTACTGTAGGTAGTTTTAACAGACATATATCCCCCTGGTCCCTTGATCTTGCAATAGTTCCAAGAAGAAGAATAAACTCTGTTTACCCGTAATCTGGTTCGACTGTTTTTAACATTCCAACTATTCATTGAACTGGAATAAACCGTACTTATGCGAATATTTCCCATTTTCCATTTTTTCCAGGATTTGTTGTACACTGTCTTGATGTACTTTATTCCTTCGCCGGGCAAATAAAGCTTCCAATTATCATATGAGTTGGAATAAGTTGTCTTGAGGTTGGCACGTCCTTTGTTCAAATAAAATCGCCAACTATTGAGACTACTGCTGTATATTGTTTTTAAAGATTTTATCAGAGAAGAACTCGCAGCCAATTTACGAAGTCTTCTGCGTCTGGCTGCCCGTTTTCTTGCCATAATCAACCTTCTGCGTCTGGCTGCCCGTTTTCGACGCCAAGATGTTTTTTTCTTGTTTTGGGGGTATTTGACAGAGGTTTTGGAGACAGGGTAGCTCTTCTTGCGAGCAGGATAAGACCTCCGACTTGTCTTTTTATTTGGTTTCGGAGCAGGATACATTTTAGTATTGGTTGTCTCAGTCGATCTGTCATGACCGTCATAATCATTGGCCCCATAATCATCAAAGTTATCATCAAAGTTCTCTCCATTATCTGCAGCTAAATCTTGATTATTTTCTTGGTATTCATCTTCATAACCATTATCAGGATGATACTTGCCTTCACGATAAGTTCGATAACAACCACCTGAAAACACAAAGATGATTAAAATCAGAAAGTGTTTCATAATTTTCTCCTGTAAACTTGAAGAACTGAGGGTTGAAACTCCCTCCTCTTATAAATATATAAATAGTTCCCATCCCCAAAAGGAAGGTCATCACCTGAACGCGGAATTTTATCTCATCTGATTTGTCATAACTTCTTGATATAGTATTTACTATGTCTGCGAAGTTATTCCGCGCATCTGAGACAAACTTCTCATTCAGTTAAAAACCCCCATTCTGGGATAGGAACTAAATAATATGCTAATTGCAGAAAAGTGATTTGTTGATAAAAAAACTTATGGGTATTGTTTTTTGCAATTATTCCACCGGATTGATGATATTGATATCAGATCCTCCGGGATAACCGTAAGAACCAACAGTGTAATAACCATAAACAGTCAAACCGAAAGGCTCACTTGAACTGACATGATGAACTCCCTCGCTCATGAGGCAGGTATATTGTTCATAGGTGACTCCTTCCCAATCGCCGATGGGAGCAACCTCACACTGATCTTGAAATTCACCCAGGGAAACGCCGTCAATAGTTATGTTTCCACCTTCAGGTTTGGCAAGAACCATGTAATTTTTCTCGAAAGTATCGGGAACAAGATAGACATATTCTTCGCGATGCTGATCTGCAGCCGGGAATACCACAAAGGTGGGATCACCGATTCCACCGGGAACATACCCTTGACTTACCAGGAATTGACCAACCATGATAGCTCCACCCTCGGAATTAATCACAAAGCCGTCATAGGCATAAAAGGTTTCAAACTCGCCGGCGTTCAAAGTCATTGTATCGAAGGGGGAATCAAGACTTGTGGTTATGATTGTATTGTCTTCGGTGGCAAGAACCCTGTAAATATCCGGTTCTTTATAACTTGAATCGGTGGAACGCACCGGACTGCGTGAAATTACAAAATTCCAACCCAGAGCTCTGGTGGGGAACATTTGCTGTTCAAGATGATCTGTACAACAGGTTTCACCATCCCAGTCTGGAGGATCGGGAGGCTCGGCCCCTCCCAGACCAGCACCGCGTTCGAGACTTGAAAAAACAGCCACCGGTTTGTTGGAGACAATGCGAGTACCGGTGAAATCACCATCGTAGGGAGGAGGCATGCATTCTTGCATGGATCCGGAAAATTGCAGTGATTCAAGATTGACAACATCATTTTTATTGACAGTGAAAGTAAGTTCTTCTCCTTCTGCGGTTTCAGGGATATCAAATCCGCTGTCTCCGCCGGAGGCCATGACAGGATGAGCCAGATAAACTGTAACCTCGGTATTTTCCTCGCTACCAACAATAGTAACGGAGGTATGATCGGGGATTGATTCCTGTTCGAATCCTTCCATTTCACAGGGATTTGCTGTAGGCCATCCCATTATATAATGATTTAAACCCAAAGATTGCTTGGGAATAAGAATTGAGGCATCATTGGAAAATTGCTGAATAATCGGATTGAACTGATAGGCAACAACAGGTCCGTCGGTGACAATTCTGTAACCGTGGGGAGAAACAAAGGTACCAGAACCGCTGTATTTTTCGTAAGTACCGTTCTGGCCCATACATCCATCAACCTCACGCTGAGGCAGATCAATTTGCACAAGATCGTTGGCAGGAACAGTAACCGGCATGGGCAAGCCGTTATCGGGAGTAACCAGCACTTCATTGATCGGTTCGCCCACCTGAGCTATATTTTTATAAACTTCGACATTTACCGGCCAATCATTAACATTGGCAATGGCAATGGCAAATTGCTGAGCGGCTGCATCGTTGCTGGCACCCAGTTCTGAATCAAAGGCTTCATTATCAAGGTCAACTGCCCAGAATTCACAACCGACATTGGAGGTGGTAAGCATGTCTTCCCGGCATCGGCTAATGCATTCACCGAACTGGCAAGCCTCTTTGGCAGGACATTCATGGGAGACTTCCAGTTCGCGATTCTCGTTGCATACAACTACTGTGTTGTCCTCACAATAAGTTTCACCTGGCTCACAGGCCACGCAGCCTACACCGTCTTCGCAAGCCCTGTCACAATCTTCCTCCACCCATTGTCCATCCGAATTGCAGATTTTGGCGGTGTAACCAATACAGACTATTTCACCGGGCGTACATTCACCGTTATTATTATTATTGTTGTTGTTGGAACTGTTGAAACCAGTGGTTGATTCATCATCACAGGCAGCAAAAACCAGTAATGATGAAAGTAAAAACATGAATAAGTTCATCCAAATTCGCCTTGACATAAGCTTCTCCTTTAGCTTTGGTGAAAACCAGTCAAATTAATTTCTACAATAGCTGAATACAAAATTTAACGGCACTAATAACTTGAAATCCATAATTGATAAATGAAGTTGTATCTACTTTTAAGCATAACTTATCATATAGTCACAAGATTTCATCCTTAAAATTAAACTTTTTGTTACAATCTCAAGTTTTGCAGATTCGGGATCTGCAAAACCACAGTCTGATTATAACAAACATGGCAAAAACAAGTATAAACGGAGGCAATGATCTGCCTGAATCATTAACCGAGTTACAGGAACATCCTCCATCATTGGAATTCACTTCTTCATTGCCACTATCCATATCTGTATCTGTACCGGAATCTGTACCAGCATCTTGATTTGTGTTATTATCTTCAACCTTGACGGTTATCAACCCTTCATCAATAAAACCATCTTCATCAATTACCTGAACTTTAGCAATAAATTCACCTTCGGTTTCAGCGTTGAAACTGAAGATTGAATCAGGCTTCGGTTCAGTATCCCAGACTCCATCATAATTATTATCAAAACGATAAAGCAGATTTTGAGGAGAGGTCTGCTCGTCAGAAGCTGATATATTTATCTCCACTGTATCTCCCACCTGTAAAACCAGAGAAGTGCTGTCTACAGAAGGCGGACTTGATACAGGTGGCATTTCCCCGTAGATGGATTCATAAATTCTGAATTTGCCCCATCCCCAGATATCTTCAACCGGTAAAGAAAACTTCTCCACCACATCGGCATCAACCAGGGCACCCATCTGAATCCGGGATTTTATCTGCCATCCGGTTTCCTCAGGATAAAGCTCCTTGATTAAAATCGCTCCCCCGGCTACGTGAGGTGCAGCTCCGGATGTACCTCCAAACACTATGAGATCCCCGTAAAAGTTGTAAGATTCATCACAATACATACAGGAGGCACTTAAAGGATTGGCAGGTGCACCAACATCAATAAGAGGACTTCCGTCTATTCTGTGCCCTCTTCCGGAATAATCACGTATTTCACCCTGGGTTTGATCGTAAAAGTCAATTTCGGGTTCATCCCTGCCCACATAAGCAGCCACAGTAATGGCAGAATCTGCAGTACCGGGAAATCCTACCAGATGCTCTTCACTTGTATCTTCCTCCCAACGAAAACCTTCTTCCCAGCCGGAGTCCATATCACTGCAAAATCCATGCAGAATCACGGGAGTTCCTTCAGGATCAGGATGAACTACATTGAGAGTATAATCTCCCCCGGGCAAAGATAGATAATTATTGTTGTTATCCATTCTCCAGATGACAATATCTGCCATAATCGTACCCTTCGAAGATTGATCGAGTACAACGTAATAATAGATATCGTCTCCGAGGGTTTCAACTTGAGTGGTGTTAGAACTCATATCATAAATATTGCCGTCAGCATCCTGAAGATTCAAATCAAAAATTGTATCCAGATCTCGCCAAAGGAGAGTAATTTCTATATAAGCTGGAGCTGACTGCCCTCCTGGAAGAAAAAGGGAAATATTCCGATTTTCCCCAGGCTGGATTTGGGATTTGTAGCCTTTTAAAGAACCCCCATGGTTACCAGCAGCGGCCACATGAACTACTCCTTCATCAGAACTGCTGTCCATGGCAGCTTCAACATTGGAAGAACCATCAAGAAATTCTCCAAAGTTATTGGCATATTCATGGAGAACAACTTGGGGTTCATAACTGAGCGCCCATTGTAAAAGCTCAAAATAACCAGTTTCCCCGTAAGCATTGGCGACAATTATTTCCGTATTCGGTGCAATTCCGGTTGGAATACTGCTTAAGATCTGTCCCCCGGCAGCAATACCACAAACTCCGGTAGCATGACCGGAATCATAATCAACCTGAACTTCATGCAAATCAACTCCCCTGGCAAATTCTTTTCCTGAAGTGAATACTGCTTTAATTTTTGAAGAACCCAGTTTGATAATTTTTTCCGAAGGATCAAGGCGCCCATTGTTATTAATGTCATCAATAATGAAAAAGGGCTCGCCAAATGAATCTCCCGGTTCCTCCAAACCAAGGCCGGAATAATCATCTCTCTTGCCATTGCCGTTCATATCAAGATAGAGATAATCAGTCTCCAGGTTGAATTGTCCTCCCCCTGTACTTTCACCGCCGATAAAATCAATAACTCCAAAATAGGAGTAAATTCTCGCATCTATGTAATCCAGAATTTCACCTTCATCCAATTGCTGGTTGTTATTTAGGTCAATCCCATCTACTCCGGGAATAAAAATACCGTCATCATTCCGATCGAACCAGGAGAAATAACCTCCGTCATCTTTAAAAAAAGCAGGTTGGTAAGGATCAACGGCAGAATCAAGATCTGCCAGCAACATTCCCTGGCCGGAAACCAATTGACTAAATTCTTGCATTTTACTGTGTCTTGTAGACTCAGTACTGATCAAATCTGCAGTAACTCCGGTTGGTGGCTGATATCTTGCTGGTCTGTCCAGCTCAATTCTTTTGATGAAATCTGCATCCTCCAGTATTTTTAATCCGACTTTGTCAACCTTGAGCGCCACAATATTACCTATTTTGATAACACTGTCCCCTCGTCTGCTGATAATCAAATGTTCACTTTCAAGTTGCTCAAGGAGTTCAAGATCCTTGGTATTTTTTAATCTGACGGTAACAGGTGCCCGATTTGAATAAGCAACTTTCCTGGTAATGTACTTTGGGTTGTATACCATTTGCCTTTGTTTTGGAGAATTTAGATAGATTGCTATCCGGGGATCAACCCTTGAAATAGAAAATGTATTTGTTATCGGAAAAAGGGATAGAATAAGAAAATAAATCATAATTTCTCCAAATTTTTTTAAATTTTTAAATTTTGACCGGAACCGGAAATTTGAAAATACCTCAACAATTCAGGAAAAATAAATACCAAGCAAAAAATTGGTAAAAAAATACAAAGCTACCAAAAAAACCGCGAAAATCAGAACTATTTTAGTTCGCCCGGGAATGAGTTCATAATCATCGTGAGCACTGGATAAAGAACTGCCGCCAACATTTTCGATGATCCACTTGTCATGCTGCAAAATAGAAAAAATCAACTCCTGCAAGTCATTTTCAAAATCAATATTTCTACCAAGTTGGGGATCGAAAATTATGACTTCTCCTGAATAGAGTTTTATAAACTCGCTCAACCAATCAAAAAGCTGGTTAAGATCTTCAGCCGCCATTCCCGTGGGAATAGAAATCTTCCATTTTTTCCCCAAAAGGTCATTAAAGGCGACTTTTATAACAGAATCAGCGGGAAACTCTTTCCACTTTTCTTTGATCTGTTCAGGGGGAGGAACTTCTTCAACTTGAAAAAACAATTTGTAGGAATAATCGATAAGCATGTGAATTTTTCTTTAAATTACAGATAATCAGTTCCCAATCAAAAAAACCATTCTGGGACGAAAACTAGATTAATTTTTGGCATCAAGCATTGACAAAGATACTTAATCCTATTATATGTCAGCTTTGGTACGTTTTTAATCAGGAATTCAATACCCTTTGTTTGTTTAAAATCGGTTTTCCGTTTAAAACTGCATATTTATCAACCTTGGCATTGAATATCCATGTTAATAAAGTGTCAATTACAATATGATCCTGCATTATTACCAGGATTTTTGCTTAAACCGAGTTATGACAAACTGACTTTATTGTAATCTTAACATACAAAACCATAAATTTTATTAACTTTTTTAAATCCAGATCATTATTATTTGATCTTCAACCAACCTTTTAACAGGGTTATATCCTTTGAGGCTTGTGTATATTGTAGACCTCAGGATAAAAGGAAGTGAACCAGAAATGGCAAAAGGACCAAAACCAGTTTTAGGTAGACCATTAGAAGTAAAAGTCGACGACCGCGGGCTCGAAAGAGCTATCAAACGACTGCGCAAACTCACTGCAAGCGAGGGAATTCTTCGAGAAATGAAACGAAGAAGACACTATGAAAAACCAAGCCAAAAGAAAAAAAGAAAGAGCCGAGAAGCTGCTCGCAGAAGAAAACGCAGAATGAAAAGATCCGGAAGATAAATTACTTTTAAATTATTGTAATAGTCTCCGAATTTCAAATTCGGAACAAGAATTAGGTTTATCTATGGGGGCTCGATTTATTACTTTAGGAGATGTCAGGGGTGTAGGTCCTGATTTAGTTTTACAGGCAGCAGCCGAATACGGCTCTCCTTTTGATGCAGTCGTTGTGGGTTCTTCCGAAATTCTTGCCCGCCGAGCAGTTCAACTTAAACTTCCAAATTATAAAGGGGAAATCCATGAACCGGAAAATTCTCCCGAAAACCCCTTGGCTCATCCCGGATTAGCAGCAATTTCCTACTTGGAATATTCACTCTCCCAACTTAATAAATCAAACAAAACCGGACTCCTTGTAACTTGCCCAATCAACAAAGCCACCATGCAAAAAGCAGGTTTCCAATTCCCCGGACACACAGAATTTCTTCAAAACAGAGCCGGGGTATCTCAGGTTTTCATGGTGATGTTAAACAAAAACCTGAAATTGATCTTAACCACTATCCATGAACCACTCTCAAAAGTTTCCAATTTACTCACCAGACAAAAAGTTGTTAAAACAATCAAAGCATCTGTTTTTATTTTGAAAAACGACTTTAATTTTGACAACCCGGTTATCGGTGTTGCCGGTTTCAATCCCCATGCAGGTGAGCAAGGAATCTTTGGAACCAAAGAAATACAAGTAATCAAACCTGCCATTGAAGACACTCGTAAATGGCTGAATAACAATTCAATTCAAGCTCAAATTCAGGGTCCTTTTCCCCAGATACTGTTTTTTGGGAAGCTCAACAAGGCACACTGGCTTTTGTGGTAA
>JAWLEA010000056.1:0-19266 GCA_041686345.1 Polyangia bacterium
TGTTGATCAGGGGTTCTTCATCTTCCAGTTCTATTTGATACGGTTTACTGAGAGATCCTCTTTGAATGCGAATCGGCAGCAAAATCAAAGGGGCTTTGCGCTCCTTGTCCGAAGAAGGTGATTCAAACCAGTGCAGATATCCCAGGGTCAGATAAATGGTATTGGAACCATTCTCTTCCATTCCGGAACGATAAAGGTGGAGAATCTTTTTCATTCTCTTGTCATATTCACCTCTGGATAAATCAAGATAAATACGCTGCCGGGCCAGCTCTCTGTTTAAAAAATCTTTCTCTGTTGCCTCCTCACTGACAACAGCTTGCTCACTGGCAACAGTTTGGGATTGCTCCTCCATTTCAGTTTTCTCAAAATTTTGAACTTGAGCTTGTTGGGAAATAAACTTTTGAAAACTTTTTTCAAACTTCTGTCTGGAATAAAGAGTGAAGCTGCTTCCTGAGGCAAGACTGTCCTCAAAAGCTGCCAAATCAAGTGGTTTCAAGGGAACGGTTTTCTGGGTTTCCCTGAAATTGAGCAGATTGTTTCTGAAACTAAGATCAAGAAGGTTATTTTTCCATTTTTTAAGGCGGGAATTTTGGTGATTTTGCATATGTTAATCAGGAAGAGACAAGCCTGCCCGGTGAAAAATTTGACTTCCGGGCAGGCAAACAGAGAAATGAAAAGCCGGCTACTCGATCAGGGATTAACGGTAAGCTCACCTGCATCAGCCGGGTCATAACCATCATCAGTGCCGGATAAATCACAATAGAGCCAGGTAAGACCACCGTCCATGGAGAAGGAGTAAGCATAATCATAGATGCCGGTAGCATCGGGAGTAATTGACTGCATGTACTCATCGTCATTACCATAATCCATATTGTAAGTTGCCGGGAACCAGGTCCAGGAAACTTCGTCGGGATCACTGGTATCAGCTCCATAACCAAGACGGGAAGAGATGAAGGGTCCCTGACCCGTACTGTCGTCGGTAATACCTGGTTCAAAGACTCGACCGTAGATAAGCTCGGTAGGCGAACCATCTGTGGTAGTGACTGTATCTGGACTTTGCAAGTTACACCGGGAAACAAGACAATCGTCGTTGGCAGTTCCCGGGGTTCCCAGATCCATTCCGCTTCCATCGATGTTGGTGAAACGAGAATGGCACCAGGAAGAACCCGAATCATTGTCCACAGCCGGAACAGTATCCAGAGCACCGGGAGAGAGGTTGAGGGAGGCACCATAAGCATGGTTCCAAGTATCATCCCAGTCCACAGCATCGATAATGGTGCTGTCTGCAGTGCGATAAATCTCGACATAACCGGTGGCATCGGTGAGTTCCGGCCAAGTATCGAAGATATGATCAGTCACTACTCCTCCGTTGAGAAGGGGATCACTATTAGCTCCGATCACCAGATATTCACCTGGGCCCACCACAGCTGCTTCACTTTCTTGCACTTCGTGTACTTCAACCAAAGTGCCGTTGTCGATGAGGAATCCTACACCGGAAATTTTGAGATGGATTGAGGTAGTGTTGTAGACTTCGAACCACTGTCCATCTTTTACTGTGGTAGCATCATCGGAAGAAATCATGATTTCGGTTACAGCCAGATCATTAACTGCCGGAGTATCGGTGATATTGACGAAGATATCTGTACTTTGGGTGCTTTGGGCATCGCCGTCGGAACAGACAATATCCATAACACAGGTTGCATCGCCGGTACCATCGGCAGGAATATACTCATAACTGCCGGTTCCATCGCCATTGTCGATGGCAGTACCACCGCAGGTATCGGAAGAACCAGCGGCAAGAGTGAGAGCATCTCCATCGCCATCACTGCAAGTAATATCGTAGACATAAAGAACTTCTTCATATGCTTCGGTAGAAGCCGGAGTAGAAGTGATTGCCGGAGTATTGGCATTGGTACATTCGATACTGAGAGTTCCACTGTCGGTAAGAGCCGGAGAACCGTCATCGGTGACCAGTATATCTACTGAACAGGATTCAGTTTGAGTACAGGTCCAGGAAACCATACCGGTGGAGGAATCGATTGCTGGTGAAAAAGAAGAACAGGTAGTTGTTTCGATGCTCCAAGTCAATGTATCGGCCGGTTCGTCGGAATCGGTGGCGGTAACACCATAACTGCCGCTTTCATTCCAGTGCAGAGTTTCAGTTGCCGGCAGATTGTCGATAACCGGAGCATGGTTCACCTCGTTGATCTGAACAGTTACATTCTGTTCATCTGTTTCTTGGGTATCACCACATTGGATATCAACTACACAGGAAGTGTCGCCGGAGGTTTCGTCGGTGGTAAAGGAATAGGTTCCGCTCACACTGCCATTGCCACTTTCATTGAGAGTTCCTCCACAGGTATCGGCAGCACCGAGGGTGAGGGTGAGAGCATCACCATCAGAATCGGTACAACTGACATCGTAGGTATAAGTATCGCCTTCGTTCACAGAAGTTGGAGCTGTGGTTCCGATTACAGGAGCAGCATTGGTACAACTTATGCTGAGAAGCTCAGTGGTTGATTTTGGCGGATCGCCATCATCGGTGGCAACAACCTCGACAGTACAATCTTCAACCTGGGTGCAAGCATAACTGATCTTGCCGCTGGAATTGATGGTTGGAGTAAAGGAGCAAGTATCTGTGCCGAGACTCCAGGAGATGGATTGAGCCGGTTCATCCGCATCAGAAGCAGTGGCGGTAAAGCTGCCACTTTCATCCCAATGGAGTGTTTCAGTTGCCGGCAGATTATCAATTACCGGTTCTTCGTTGGTTTCGGCAATATTGACAGTAGTGGTCTGCTGGTCTGTATCAATTGTGTCACTACATACTATATCAACAGCACAACTGCTGCCACCGTCACTTTCGCCGGGAGTGAATTCATAGGTTCCGTTGCCGTCGCCGTTGTCAGTGAGAGTACCTCCGCAAGTATCGGCGCCGCCTTTGGCAAGACTGAGGGTATTGCCATCGGCATCACTGCATACAACACTGTAACTGTAAGTTTTATTTTCATTAACTGCTGTTGGTGCAGTTGAAGTGATTTCCGGAGCTGTATTGGTGCAACTGATATTGAGAGTTGCGGTGTCGGACAGAGTCGGGGAACCATCATCGGTGGCAACAACATCGACAGTACAATCTTCAACTTGGGTGCAGGTATAATTAACTTCACCGGTGGAACTGCCAATTGTGGGAGTAAAAGTACAAGTATTATTTTCAATACTCCAACTGATAGATTGAGCCGGTTCATCCGCATCAGTGGCCGTGGCGGTGAAACTGTCACTTGCATCCCAATTAGTTGAAGAATTATAAGGTTCACCTGTGATTACAGGAGCCTGATTGGTTTCAGTCACATTAACCGTATTACTCTGACTGTCTGTATCCTGGGTGTCATTGCATTGAATTTCAAAATTGCAGGAGGAACCACCCTGAGTTTCAGTGGGAGTAAAGGAGTAGCTGCCACTTCCATCACCGTTATCTGACAGAGTACCCCCGCAGGTATCTGTACCCAGAGTCAGGCTGAGGGTATCGTTGTTGGTATCGCTGCAACTGACATTATAGGTATAAGTTTCACCTTCGCTGGCTGAAGTTGAAGCGGAGGAATTGATTACCGGAGCATCATTGGTACAATCGATAGCAAGTTCTTTGGTGTCGCTTCCGGCAGGAGAAAAATCGTCGGTTGCAATAACCTGAACAGTGCAACTTTCAACCTCATTGCAAGTATAGGAAACTTCACCGGTGGAAGAATTGACAGAGGGAGCAAAGGAACAAGTATCTGTTCCGAGACTCCAAGTTATAGTTTGAACCGGATCATCCGCATCAGTGGCCGTGGCAACAAAACTGCCACTTTCATTCCAATGAAGAGTTTCAGTCGCCGGCAGATTATCAATTACCGGATCTTCGTTGGTTTCGACAATACTGACAGTTTGGGACTGATTGGTAGTATCGATGGAATCTCCACAGGAAAGAGCAACTTTGCAGCTAGAACCGCCTTGGCTTTCATCGGTGCTGAAAGAATAGGTGCCGGTTCCGTTGCCGTTGTCTATAAGTGCACCCCCGCAGGTATCAACCGAGCGAATACTGAGGGAAAGAGGATCTCCATCTTCATCACTACAAACAATATTGTAGGAATAATTTTCACGTTCTTGCACACTGGCTGGTGGTGCAGAGGTAAAATCAGGTGCATGATTGATACATTGAAGAGAAAGGGTTTTAGTGTCGGACAGAGAAGGAACTCCATCGTCGGTAGCAGTGATGTCAACTGAACAGCTTTCCACCTGAGTGCATGTCCAGGAAACCAGACCGGTGGAAGTATCGAGGGAAGGTCCAAAAGAACAGGTGTTGTTGCTGATTGCATAACTGATTGTCTGAGCAGGTTGATCTGTATCTTCATACTCAACGGTGTAACTGTTGGAAGAATTCCAATGGGTACTGACTGTTGTGGGTAAATTGACAATAGTCGGGGCTTCATTGGTTTCGTTGATACTAACAGCACTGACTTGATTGGTAGCATCCTGGGTATCTGTGCAATTGATATCTACCTGACAGGAAGTGCCGCCAGCACTTTCATCGGGGATAAATTCATAAGAGCCGGTTCCATCGCCATTGTCTGCCAAGGTGCCACCACAACTGTCGGTAGAACCAACTGTCAAACTGAGAGGATCAGAATCGGGATCTGCACATTCAACTGCATAGGAATAAGTACTTCCTTCTGCGGCTGTACCTGGAGCTGTGGAAATAATAGCCGGGCCTGTATTTGTACAACTGAGACTGAAGGTTTCGGTATCGCTTTTTGCGGGAGAACCATTATCAGTAACGGTAACATCAAAACTGCAATTTTCGACCTGAACGCAGGTATAAGAAAGTTCACCTGTAGAACTGTTGATGTCAGGAGTGAAGGAACAGGTGTTGCCTGAAACACTCCAGGTCATAGTCTGAGCAGGTGTATCACTGTCGGAATAAGTGGGACTGAAGTTGCCGGTGGCATTCCAGTGAATGGTATCCGAAGCCGGCAAGTTGGTAAGTTCGGGAGCTGCATTGGACTCGGTAACAATGATGGTATTGGCCTGATTGACACTGTCGGCACTATCGCTGCATTTGATTGCCATCAGACAGGAAGAACCTCCATCACCTTCAGTGGTATCAAAGGAGTAGGAACCAGTACCATCTCCGTTATCTACAACAGTACCATCACAAGTATCGGAAGAACCTGCAATGATGGCAATTGTGTCTCCATCAGGATCTTCACAAGTAAAGTCGTAAACATAGGTATCTCCTTCAATTACGGAACTGTCGGGTGTAGAAGTAAAAGCAGGAGGAGTGTTTGTGCAGTTGATTGTTAGAGACTGTTCATCATTCTTGGTAGGTGAACCACTGTCAACCGCCCGTACATCAACTGTACAATTTTCTTCCCCGGAGCAACTCCAGGTTAATTCACCCGATATCGCTCCTATGGTCGGAGTAAAGCTGCAGTTTGAATGGGAAATGGACCAGGAAATATCCTGAACCGGAATATCCGTATCGGTGGCATCACAGGTATAACTACCGGGGTCATTCCAGTGCATGTCAACTGTTGTTGGCAGATTAACTATTGATGGTGGATCATTAACTTCAGAAATATTTATGTTGACTGTCTGGGATTCGGAAGCAACCGGATCACTGCATGTAATATGAAGGACACAACTTTCACCACCCTGGCTTTCGTCGGGAGTAAAACTGTAAGTGCCGGTACCATCACCATTATCGGTCAAAGTGGGACCACATGTGTCAGAGGTTCCCAACTCGAGACTGAGAGGATCACCTTCGGGATCAGAACAAACAACATTGTAGTTGTATTCTGACTGCTCGGATGCATAGATTGCAGGTGAAGAAGTAAAACTGGGCAGCGAATTGACACATTCTACATTTAAAGTTCCCGTGGCGTCAAGAACCGGTGAACCATCGTCTGCCAGACGAATATCGATCTGACAAGACTCAACATTAAGTCCACAGGTCCAGGAAACCAGACCATCGTTGTCGATAGTTGGTGCAAAACTGCATGTATCTGAAGTAATTTCCCAGTTAAGAGTATCAGCTGGAATATCGGAGTCTTCTCCCGTAAGTTGGTAGGAATCATCCTGATTGTACAAACCTGTTTCTGTGGCCGGAAGTCCATTAATCAATGGAGGAGAATTGGTTTCTATTATATCTATCTGAGCAGTTTGTGTTTCTGAAGAAAGACCGTCACTGCAAACAACATGCAAGTTGCAGGAAGTCCCTCCCTGCTCTTCGTCAGGCAAAAAACTGAATTCTCCGGTTCCGTCGCCGTTGTCCACAAGATTGCCATTACAGGTGTGAGATGCTCCCAATTGAAGTTCAATGGGATCATTTTCAGGATCTGTACAGGAAATATCATACAGATATCCAACGTGTTCGGTTGCTGTGGTCAAAGGAGTGGAATCAAAAGCCGGAAGGGAGTTTACACACTGAATTGTGAGAGTTTCTGTATCGCTCATGGAAGGATAACCGTCATCTGTGACTCTGATATCCACATTGCAAGTTTCTGGACTTGTACAAGTCCAGCTTATAAGACCATCATTGCTAACATCGGGGTTGAAAGTGCAGGTTGTTGAAACAACTTCCCAATTGAAATCATTTTCCGGGATATCGGGATCCTCTACATCAACCTGATAGGAATCCTCACTTCCCCAAGTGCTGGATTGATCGCTGGGCAAACCGACAATTGCAGGTTCGGAATTGGTTTCAACAACTGCCACATTGGCATTTTGTGATTCTGTTACTTCTGAATTAGCACAAGTGAGATGAAGCACGCATACTTCGCCCCCCTGCTCTTCATTGGGAACAAAACTGAAAGTTCCGGTACCATCACCGTTGTCAACAATAGCTCCTCCACAGGTATGGGAATCTCCAAGTGCAAGAGTCAGACTTTCACCATTGGGATCACTGCAAGCTACACTATAAATATATTCACTGTGTTCAACTGCGTTTTGTGCGGGATTGGTTTCGAATTCGGGAAGATTGCTGAGGCATTCAATGTTGAGCATCCCTGTGGCATCAAGAGAAGGTTTGCCATTGTCACTCAAAACTATTTGAACGCTGCAATTTTCTTCGGAACCACAAGTCCAGGAAACCAGACCGCTGGCATCAATTGTGGGAGTGAAACTGCAGGAGTTTTCATCAATGCTCCATGATAATGTCTGGTCAGGATCTTCGTCTGTTCCCAGAACCTGAAACGAATCATCTTCGTTGGCATTCCCCTGTTCAGTTGCTGGCAGATTAGTGATTGAAGGCGGGTTGTTGTTGGATTTGTCACTATCATCATCGCAGGCCAGATGGACAAAAGCAAAACCGAACATAAGGAAAAACGTAAATAGTTTTTTCATGACTCTCTCCTGTATTTTAAGGATAACCCAGATAAAAACCTGAATTCTTATTCAAATATATAAATATGATAGAAGCATTTTCTCAATTATGCAAGTCGAAATACCCCTATTTTTTTCTTTTTTTATATTTTCCCAGGAGAGTTAATTTCCAAATTACCTGCAATATATGCTCTGATAAATTTTTCTGAGTATTATCCGAAACTGAAATACTCCTGTGACTGCCCCTGTATTTTTCAGTTGGATAAGTGAGAAATTGGTTTATTTTGGAAAATCAGACTTATTTCATGTTTTTGTATTTTTTGAAGTTTTTCTTGACCCAGTCTCTAATCATCTTGAGTTTAACTCTCTTTTTGCCTGTTTTGGTTTTATTGTCAACCAGACTGTAACGAGGACACTTTTTATTATTTTTAATAACATCTTCGCCAAGTTTTTTACCTGTATGTCTGTTATAAACAGCAACGTTTGCCTGCATGAGAGCGACCTCTATCTTGCCGTGTTTTTTAAATTCACACTTGATTTTCTCATCTGATTTTTCTTTTTTGACTACAGCCACCAAATCGATATCATGCACTTTTTTGCCTTTGCCGATTACAAAAGGAGAACCATATTTTGACACTTGGATCATAGTATCGATCTTGTCATCAGGTTTTGGCTCGTCTTTAAACTTAATGGGGCCGTCTTCAACTTCCATGAGATAACGACCGAGGCTGCCTGATGGATCTACTGGAGGAACTTTGGCCTTGATGGGTTTATACCCGGGCAACAACAAGGTAAATTTGAGATTGAAATCGTGTCTTTTCTTTTTATAACTGCGTTTGTGATAAATTGAGGAAAGAGGAACATCACCTATTTGATCTTTCATGAGATAGTTAAAATAAGCATAATTAGGTTTGTCCACGGTGAATTTTTTGTCTTTGATTTGAAGAGTTGTCCCCTCTGGAAGTTTTTTGATGCTGATATGCATGTTCAAAGGTGATCTTCTCATGGCTGTGGAACTCATGTAAAACCAAATCCGGGAACCTTCAAATCCTTCCACTTCAGCTTTATCTTTTTTCTTTTCGCTAATGCCTTTCCATTTCAACTTGGGAGGATCTTTCAATTCAGCAGAAGGTTTGGCTTTCTTCTTGTCTTCTTTTTTATTATCCTTTTTGTCTTCTTCAGAATCTGACTTCTTTTTATCTTCCTTCTTTTCTGTTTTTTCAGGTTGTTCAGCTTTATCTTCGCTGCTCTCTTCTTTTTTATCACAGGCAGCAAAAATCATTGACAACATTATAAATGATACAAAAACACTTATTCTTTTCATAAATATCTCCTTATATTTAGTTCCCATCCCGAATATGGATGTCATCGTCTGCTAACGGAATTTTATCTCATTTGCTTTGTCATAATTTTTTGATATAGTAGCAACTATCCCTGTGAAGTTATTTCGTGCAAATGAGACAAACTTATCATTCAGCCGAAAACCCCACTTCTGAGATGGGAACTAACTAAACAAGCTAAAAATATAATTTTGAATTTGAAAAAAATCAAGAAAAAATTTATCTGTCTCGGGAAAATTCATCCCTTGAACTTTTTTTAATCCAATTCAAACAACATTCATGACTTTGACAACAACGTCCTCAACATTGAAAAGGAAAATTATGACAAACAACAGAACAAGCCCGTATCAAATAAACAACATGTTTTTAGATCGCTGGTCTCCTCGTGCTTTTTCTGCAAAATCTGTCAGCGAAAAAACTGCCAAAACTATTTTCGAAGCGGCTCGCTGGGCACCAAGCTGCTACAATGAACAGCCCTGGCGTTTTCTTTATGCTCTGAAAGGGGAAAAACACGAACTTTTTCTCTCCCTGCTGGTCAAACAAAATCAAATATGGGCTCATAAAGCCCCGTTGCTCTCATTTATGCTGGCCAAAAACAAGTTTTCCCTTAACAACAAAGAAAACAAATGGGCCCAATTTGATTGTGGAGCCGCTTGGCTCTCCGCAGCACTGCAAGCCAATGAACTCGGTCTGCATGCTCATGCCATGGCAGGGTTCAAACCTGAAAAAGCCTATGAAAAGCTGGAAGTTGATCCGGATGAATACACCATTGTTTGTGCCATCGCGTTTGGCTACAAAGAAGATCCGGATGAGCTTCCACCGACATTACAAAAAAACGAGTTCCCCAGTTCCAGAAAAGAACTTTCGGAATTAATCAAAGAGGGCAGATTCAAAAAATAAGCAAAATAACTGTTAAAAAAAGCTTACAATTGGACTCATTTAAAAAGTAAGTTCCAGGGAAATGGGACAATGATCCGAGCCAAAAACCTGATTGTGAATTGCGGCATTTACCAGATTATCCCTGAGGTTTTCAGAAATCCAGAAATAGTCAATTCTCCATCCTGCATTTGTTTTACGGGCATTAAAACGATAAGACCACCAGGAATATTTAACCTTCTGCGGATTTAAATAACGATAGGTGTCAATAAAACCATTTTCCTGCAATTTATCCAGCCAAGCTCTTTCTATTCGCAAAAATCCCGATCGTTTTGAGTTGGATTTTGGATGTTTCAAATCTATTTCGTTATGAGCTGTGTTGTAATCTCCGCATACCACAATTTTTTCACCCCGGGCCACCCTGGTTTTAATTTCATTCAGGAGAGTTTCATAAAAATCTAGCTTGAATTGAAGTCTTTCTTCATCTTTCTGACCATTGGGAAAATAAATATTGTAAAGAATAAAATTTTCATATTCAGTAACCAAGGTCCGTCCTTCCTGGTTAAATCTTTTCTCAGTTAATCCTGTCCAGCTTTTTATTGGTTCCAGACCTTCCCGATAAAAAGTTGCTGTACCGCTGTAACCCTTTTTTTTACCCGCATTCAACTCATATTTGTAACCGGGAATACTTTTGATCTCTGGGGGGATCTGTTCTTCAGAAGCTCTTACTTCCTGCAATCCCACAATATCGGGCTTGGCAACCTCTATCCAATCAAGAAATCCTTTCCTGGCGACAGCTCTGATTCCATTTACATTCCAACTGAATAATTTCATGATTCAACTCCGTGAATACTCAAACAAATTTTATCTCCCGGTACTGAAAGATTTTTTACTACAGAGAGAAGAAAAAAGCAAAGTTTATGGTCTGCTCTGATTTCTGTTTGCTTGACATGAAAAGAAGCCTGTGAAAAGAATAGAACACTATTTTAATTTGTTTCCTGGCCCAGAATTGGGGTTATTGGCTGAGTAAGGGTTTGTCTCAGATGTGCGGAGTAGCTTCACAGACATAGTAAATACCATTTTAAGAAGTTACAATGAAACTGATGAGGTAAAATTCCGTTCTCAGACGATGGCCTCACTTTTTGGGACGGAACTAATTTATGATTATGGAGGCAAAATGAGTCTTAATTGCGGAATCATCGGTCTGCCCAATGTTGGTAAATCAACTCTCTTCTCAGCTCTCAGTTCAACTTCTGCCAAAGCGGAAAACTATCCTTTCTGCACCATTGAAGCCAATAAAGGCCGGGTCAAGGTTCCGGATCAGCGACTGGATCTTATCGCCAACAGGCTGAACTTGAACAAAATCCTGCCAGCTACCCTGGAATTTGTTGATATTGCGGGTCTGGTTGAAGGAGCTTCAAAAGGAGAAGGATTAGGCAACCAATTTCTGGCAAATATCCGGGAAACAGATGCAATCATCCAGGTAGTGCGGTGCTTTGAAAATCCGGATATTGCACATGTTTATGATTCAATAGATCCCGAGAGGGATATTGAAGTCATCAATACCGAACTTGCCCTCAAGGATCTGGAATTTTCACTGAAAAAAAGACAAAAAACGACAAAGCTCTTTAAAAGCAGCACCAAAAAAGAAAGAGACAATGCTCGCTGGCAAGTTGAAATTCTGGACGTTTTGATAGACGAATTGGAAAAAGGAACTTTGGCCAGAAACATCAATTTTACCTCTGAAAAAGCCATGGATTTCATTGCCGATCTCAACCTGCTCACCAGCAAAAAAAATCTGTATCTGTGCAACATTGATGACAGTTCCCTGGATGAAGGAAATGAACACACTCTTAAAGTTTCTCAATTGGCAGAGCGGGATCATAGTGAATTTCTCATGCTCTCGGGACAGACAGAGGCCGAATTGACTCAGATGGAAGATGAAGAAGAAAAGAAAGAATTCATGGAAATGTTCAATCTTGAGAAAACAGGGCTGAATCAGTTAATAATAAAAGCTTATTCCCTGCTCGATCTGCAAACTTTCTTTACTACTACAGATGAACAGGTTCAAGCCTGGACCTTTGTCAAAGGCACTTTGGCTCCCAAGGCTGCCGGTCTTATCCATTCAGATTTTGCCAAAGGATTCATCAAGGCCGAAGTTTATACTTGTGAAGATCTCGCCAAATATAAAGAGATCAAAAATTTGCAACAAAATGGAAAAATCAGAACCGAAGGCAGTGAATATGAAGTTCAGGATGGTGATATAATCCACTTTCGTTTTAACTAGTTCCCATCCCAAAAATGAAGGTCATCGTCTGGAGACGGAATTTTGCCTCATCTGCTTTGTCGTAACTGCTTAAAATAGTAGTAGCTATGTCTGCGCATTTACTCCACGCATCTGAGGCAAACTTCTTCACCAGTCAATAACACCCATTCTGAGATGGTAACTAACTTATAAAGAAAAGTATATTTCATGAGATTTATTTTCAGAATTTTAATTTTAGCACCGGTTTTGTATATTATTCTGGTTGTCTTTGTCTATTATTATCAGAATAATTTGTTGTATTATCCAGAATCCGGCATTGCTGCAACCCCTGAAAACTATGGGCTTGATTGGGAAAACATCTACTTTGAAACTGCTGACCATATCAAATTGAACGGCTGGTTCCTTCCTGGCAAAAACAGTGAAGAGGTAATCTTGCTTTCTCACGGCAATGCGGGAAACATATCGAATCGTCTTCCCCTTTTGCGATTATTGAATACCCTGGGAATAAACATTTTTATCTATGATTACAGAGGTTATGGTCGCAGCGAAGGCTCTCCCGGCGAAGCAGGACTTTACCTGGATATTGAAGCCGCTTTCTCCTATTTGCAGGAAACTAAAAATTTTAAACCGAAGCAGATAATTTTGATGGGACGCAGTCTCGGGGGAGGAGTTACCGGCCATCTGGCAGCTCGCGAACGGGTGAAAGGTGTAATTCTGGAATCAACTTTCACGTCGGTTCCGAATCTGGCGGCCGACCTTTACTGGTTTTTACCGGTAAGACAGCTTTGCAAAAACAACTTTGCAACTATCAACAAAGTTGCCCGCATCAAAAGCCCTCTTCTGATAATTCACAGCCGAGAAGATGAATTAATTCCCTTTGAACATGGGCAAAAGCTTTTTGAAAAGGCAACCGAACCCAAATCTTTTCTGGCTATCACCGGCTCCCACAATCAAGGATCTCTGAATTCAAAAAAAGAATACATTACTGCCTTGAAGTCTTTTATCCAGAACCCCTTGAACAATTCCCAATAATCTCGATCTTAATTTAGAATGGGGGTTTATTGACTGAATGAGAAGTTTGCCTCAGATGCACGGAGTAACTTCGCAGATATAGCTACTACTATTTCAAGAAGTTACGACAAGGCTGATGAGGTAAAATTCCGCTTTCAGGCGATGCCCCCCCTTTTTAGGATGGAACTAGTTTAATCTGTTTTCGTTTCAGCCAGCTCTTTCAATTCAGCCACAAATTTTTCAATATCTGCATCACCATACCCTTTTTCCCGTGCAGCTTCTTCCAAAGTTCCCCAAATTGGTTCCCCACAAACCATGCAGCGAATACCTGACTCCATCAAGTATTTAACTGCTCCGGGAATATTTTCAACAAGACTTTCGATGGAAGTGTTTTTATCTATTCGCATTTATAAACTCCTGTTCTTTTTATATTATGCTCCAAAACTTTACCTTGTAAATATGCGATAACTATTTAAAATAAGTTTACTAGTTAGTTTCCATCCCAAAAGTGGTGTTTTTGGCTGGATAAGAAATTTGCCTCAGATGTGCGGAATAACTTCGCAGACATAGTTGCCACTATTTCAAGCAGTTACGACAAAGCAGATGAGGTGAAATTCCGCATTCAGGCGATGACCTTCCTTTTTGGGATGGGAACTAGTTAACAACATCCATAAGTACGGGGTTTAGCTTAATTGAACAATAAATCAGAAACAGTCCAACTGAAAATTGCAATTATTTCCAGAAAAAATCATGAGGAACTACTCAATTATCTCAAAGAAAATGAAAGAAATTTCAAGATATATACCTTCTCCAGGTTGAAAGATCTTCTTATTGCCAAAAAACATTCAGTTTACTCCCTGATTTTCCTCGATGCCGCAATTTTTGCCGACAACACTCAAAATTATTTTCCAAATGAATGTTGCAGTCAACTGGTAATTATTGCAAATTCAAAACAAATCAACCAGCTTAAACATCTGCGCTTTCCAGTCAATACCCAATTCCTGCTCAAACCTGTTCGCAAACAAGATATTAACTTTTTCTTAAATTTTCAAATTGCCAAATCAGACTTGAATTTCAACAAGACAAATCCGGATCTTACCGAACGTCTGAAAATTGCCATCAAATCCATGGGAATTGAAATTTTTGAGTGGGATCTCAAGGATAAACTCCTTTGGAACCAATCATCAGAGCATTATTCCCAGTCAACTCTGTCTCAATTTCAAAACAGATTTAAGAAGTGGATGCAAAATATCCACCCCCAGGATCTCCCCAGAATAAAAAAAGAACTGGATCTGGCACTTGCCGGAGACAAACCTTTTGATACTGAATTCAGGATTGTTGCTGCAAATGGAGAAATTAGACATTTCAGAGGCATTGCAGCTCTCATCAAGGACGAGCAAAATAATCCCATTAAAATGGTCGGCATCAATTACAACATCACCTCCCAGAAAAAAGCTCAACTGGAATTAAAAACAATCCAGACCAATCTCAAAGAATCAATGAAATTTGCCCACTTGGGCAGTTGGAAAGTCAATCTGGAGACAAATGAAACCTGGTGGTCAGATGAATTTTACAGAATTTGCGGCTTCGAACCAGGAACAGTTGTACCTGACAGTCTCAAAATCTATCAACTGGTTCACAAAAACGATCTTAAAAAAGTAGTAAAACTTATCAAAACAACAATAGCCAGCGGCAAACCGGGAAATATGGAACTAAGACTGATGCTTCCCGACAATACCCAACGCAAAGTTCATCTGCTGGCAAAAACCACCTTTGAAAACGAAACTCTATTTCTTACCGGTTTTTTTCAGGATATAACCCGAGTGCGAGAAGCGGAAAAAAAATTCAAAATTGCTTTTCGTTCCTCTCCCAGTTGGATAATTATCAGTGAAATAGAAACAGGAATGATGCTTGATGTCAATGAAACCTTCCTTAAAGAAACTGGATATGAAAGAGACGAAGTAATCGGCAAAACTTCGCTTGAATTGGGATTATGGCGAAATATTGCAGAGCGAAACAAATTGAAAAAAGTACTAACCCCTTCCGGTTCTTTAAAAAATTTTGAAACCAGATTATTCGATAAAAACAATGCCCTTCACCACCTGCTCTATTCTGGTGAAATTGTTAGAATTGGTGGACACCGGGTACTGCTCAGCGTTCTTTTGGATATAAGCAAACAAAAAAAAATGGAACAAAAGCTGCTCAAGGCCAGGAAAATGGAATCCATTGGCAAAATGGCCGCCGGTATAGCCCATGATTTCAACAACCTGCTCCAAATAATCAATGGTTATTCTCAACTTCTGCTGGAAGCAACAGATAATAATTCCCGTCAATTCAAAGATCTCAAAGAGATCAACCGAGCCGGAAAAAGAGCATCCAATCTGGTCAACTTGCTGTTATTGTTCAGCACCAAAGCCCACAAAATCAATGAAGAAATCAATCTCAATCAGGAAATCAGCAGTGTTCTTGCTTATTACAAAGATAAATTTAAAAACTTCATATCCATCAGTTTCAAACCTGCTGACAATTTACTGATTACCCGACTTGACTCCGATCACTTTCGGATTTTGCTTAAAAATTTGCTGGAAAATTCTGAAAATGCCATTAGAGACAAAGGAATAAAAAATGGTAAAATAATCATCTCTACCCAGAATTGCACCATCAAAGATCCAGACAACAATAATGCTGCAATACCAGCCATTCAACTACGTTTTCAAGATAATGGCTGCGGGATGGATTCAACAACTCTCAGCCATATTTACGACCCCTATTTCTCATCTAAAAACTTTGATCGCAGTGGCCTTGGACTTTCAGCCATCCACGGCATCGTCAAATCCCATCAAGGCGACATAAGTTGTCAAAGTAATCTTGGGGAAGGTACAACCTTCATTATCAAATTTCCCGCTCATCTCCATCAAACGGAAACAGAAAATTCTTGATTCAGTTCAAATGACGATTTAAAACACCCGCCAATTGAGAAATTTAAAAGGGTTTGGAAATACTTACCCTCAGTTGTTCGACGCGGGAGTAACTTGTGGCCAGCCCCTAATTTCTACCCAAAAAAGATTAGGAAGAGAAAGTGGTGCCAAATATCCCCTTAGAACCATTTTGTGTATTATGAAGGAATACGATTGAACTTTTGAAAAAACAATCAGGGTAAGGAGCTTTTCTTTATATTTCCCCGCTAGAATTTGAAAATATAAAGGATTATTTTTTATCACCGATACAGGCTCCGAATGTTCCGGAAGCAATACAAGGTCCACCACCGGGACAATTGTCTTTTGCACTTTCACAAACAGGAACACAAGTCAAGGGAGTACCAAAACAGGTAAGACCAGGAAGGCAATCAAAGGTATCTGTGCAACTCTGACCCTTTCCTGTAGTACCTTCAGGTGTATGGCAAACCGGATCATAATCTGCCCCGGTTTCACTGATATCAACATAACAGGAACCGCTGTCGCAACCGCTTCCATCAACAGGATTACAAGTAAAGCAGAAATCTGGATCATACATGCATTCAGGATCATCGCAATCGATCATGCCGTCACCATCATCGTCTTCCCCGCTGTCACAAATTTCTCCGCCTGTACAGGAGGGTTCCATATAACAATCACTATCCAGGCAATCCACGTCTCCGTCATAATCATCATCAATCCCGTTGAAACAATCTTCGGGAGGTATACATGCTTCGGATTCATAACACTCAGTATCATCACAATCGATATAAGAATCGCCATCATTGTCTATTCCATCGTCGCATATTTCTCCGGTCTGGCAATAAGGATCTTCAGAACAACCGGGATCATCACAATCAACCAGACCGTCGTCGTTATCATCCTGACCGTTAGTGCAATTTTCGTCGTTATTGTTGACGTTGTTGACATTGTTGGTGTTATTATTTGAATCGGAATCATCATCACATGATACAAATACAAAAATAGACAAAAACAAAAAGGTTAAAATTACAGTTATATTTTTCATTTCAAACTCCTTGGATAGATAGTTCCCATATAAAAAACAATAATTAATATATACACTAAATTTTTTATTTTGTAAATTTTTTATTTTGCAATTTTAACAGCAAATACTCCAATTCTCTTTTGCTTTTTTCTGCAGACTGTAAACAAGCAGAATCTCAATTATTAATGATTGCAAATACCTCAGCCATCATTTTTGTCTGCTTGTTTCTTTCCAGAATTTCCAATCCATCCCTTATGGTAAAAGTAACTTGTCATTATCCCCACAGTCGCCAGCATCAGGAAAATTGCAAAAGGATAACCATACTTCCAGTTTAATTCTGGCATATTGAATATCGATTTTTCCGGATTGAAGTTCATTCCATAAAGACCTGCTATAAAACTGAGTGGGATAAAGATAGTTGCAATCAGAGTAAGCATTTTCATCACTTCATTCATGTGATTACTTAGATTTGACATATGTAATTCCACCGTACTCGCACTCCACTCTCTGGTGTAATCCACCAGATCCAGCAACTGATACAGATGATCGGCACAATCCCTGAAATACAGGCGGGTTTTCAACTCGATGTAATCTTCATATTCCTCAGAGGTCAAACGCTGGATTGTTTCCCGCATGGCAAAAATTATCCTCCTCAGATTATACATTTCTGATTTAATATGATGGGTTTGGGCCAAAGTACCGGTGTCTTTGTTGTTGATAATCTGATTTTCAAGGTTGGATAATTTGTCGCCAAAAGCCGTCACTACGGGGAAATACTCCATAACTACCGAATCATACAACAAAAAAAGCAGATAGGCTTCGGACCAGTTTTTTGTTTTGCTTTTGTCCATCAGCAATTTGTTCCTGGTGGACTCGAAACAGGAATTTTTTCTTTCCTGAACCGAGATCACAAAGCCCTTCCCCATGAAAAAACTGATTTGGGTGGTTGGATTTTCACCAACCGGATCGGGAACTCTGGAAACAAGGTAAATAAAGCTCTCATATTCTTCTATTTTTGGACGCTGGTAAACACTGAGGGCATCTTCAACAGCCAGGGGATGCAAATTAAAAAAATTACCAGTTTGCTTGAATAGCTCAACATCAAGATTTCCGGAAAAATTTATCCAGACAATTTCATTTTCCGAGCTTATCTGCTTAAGTGCCTCCAGGTCAAAAGCATCATATTCTTTACTTTTTTCCTGATTATAACCAATTATCTGAACTCTCATCTTTTCCAGATTTTCATCACCACTTGGAGATGAATCAGAAGAAAGAGTTCGTTTTGAGTGACGAAATCCGAAAGGTAGTCGTTTTTTTTTCTTATTTTTTTTCATAACTGTCTCCTCCTTGAAATTAAGATATTTCCGTCTTTTATCATTTTTCCTCCAGTCATTGCGATAAAAAAAATAAATTTTTTTGAAGAAAAATGAAGATATTTTTTTTTAATTTTCGAAAATAGAGACAACTTTTTAAAAACAAATTTATATTTTTTCTGCAAAACACAACCCCAAAGGAGTCTAAAATGAATATCGGCCTTGGAAATCTTTTATCTTCAGTAACCCAGAATCTGATCCCGGGAATCCAAAATCCCCTTTCTTCAGGAAAAACCTCGAATTTTTTGATGCAGGGACTTTGCTTCGGAGCTTCCTTCATGATGCCTCCGGGAACTCAATTTCTCGCAGCCGGGCTCATGGGTGGGCAAATTCCCGAATTATTAAAGGGATTTAATTCCCTTTTTCAAAAAATGCCTCAGTTAAATCAAGACCTGCTGTCAACCCCAGAATTACAGGATCTGAATATTCAGCAAGGAAAAAAATCCGGCACCAGAAGAGTTAGAAGACATCAACATCAGATTGAAAACACAAAAATCAACCGCCACAATAAAATAGATGAAATTCTTAATTCAAATCTGGCCATCGAAGAAAAAATTATTCTGATTGCCGGACTTGTTTGTGAAAATCTTGAAGAACAACTTGAAGGTAAATTGGACGAACAAGCAAAAATGGCAAAAAATCTCGAAGGTAAAGAGGCTGACGCCTCTGATGGCGGCAAAGCACAAAATACGGAGAATAAAATTCAATTGCTGATGCAAAAATTGAATCGAATGCAATCCATGAGCTCTAATCTTCTGCAAGCGTTTCATACTACGAAGAAAGCACAAATTATGAACATCAGAGTATGATGTTGAAATCGGCAACTTGAAAATAGTTCCCGTCCCAGAATGAGGCGTGAACTAAAAACCTCAAAAATCCAGAAATAAGGAATAAATAATGAAAAATTCTAATATAAATAAAGAAAAGAATAACACTCAAAATAAAAACCATGATCAAATTAAATTCAAAGCTGAAAATCTGGCTTTGGGAAAAACAACTCTCAGAAAAATACTGAACATCACCGAGAAGGAAATCAGAGGTTCGGCTTCTCTTGCTCTTTTGCTTGCCCTCCATGGTAAAAAGAAGG
>JAWLEA010000057.1:0-19243 GCA_041686345.1 Polyangia bacterium
AATAAATTTAACTTTTTTGTGGAAAAATACAAGATGATTAAAAAGAAAACCAATTTTTCATTTATTGTAAGTAATAAATTGGCTATATTACTTCTAACGGTTTTTTTGTTTCGTTTAATTCTACTCTGGCATTTTTTTCAAGGCATTTTTATGAATTTTTCCAAAGTATTTATCATTTTTCTTTGTTTATCTGTCTTTTTTTCCTGCAGTGACAATAAAAGTTCCAATAATGATTTAAAGTGCACTGATGGCGAGATCTTACATGAGGGTGAATGTTTGCCCGATTCCGATGGAGATTTTATTCCCGATCAGTTTGATAATTGCCCTGACACTCCTAATTACAGTCAAATTGATACCGATGGGGACGGAATTGGAGATCTTTGTGATCCGGTTGAGGATTTTGATGCTGATGACGACGGTATCGATAATGATCAGGATAATTGTATTCTTGTCCCTAATCCCGAACAAGATGATACTGATGAAGACGGGGTTGGAGATGCTTGCGATAATTGCCCTGATGTTTACAATCCCGGCCAGGAAGACAGCGATGACGATGGCAGTGGCGATGCATGTGATGAGCAGCAGAACAATAACAACAATAATACAAATGATATGGATAATGATGGAGTAGAAGACAGTGTCGACAATTGTCCCGAAACTTACAATCCGGATCAGGACGACAGTGATAACGATGGAATTGGTGATGCCTGCGATGAGGTAGAGCCGGGCACCGGAACAGTTCAGGATCCATTCATAATTCCGGTCAATCAGGACGGAGCTGATTATCAGGATCAACAAGATACTTCTCAGTCTTCATCAGATCAGATAGATTCTTATCCCCCCGATGATCTGGATCAAAGTGGTCCCGAATATATTTATTCCTTTACCTTGCCGTCAAAAATGGTGGTTCAGGCTTGGATTGGAACTCCGGAACCGAATGGAGTGGATATTGATGTTCATCTTCTTTCTTCTTTGCAGCCGGTAAATTTGCTTGAACGTTCCGATACAATGGTCGAGGCAACGCTGGATGCAGGAACTTATTATCTTTCCCTTGACACTTATGCCGGAGATACAAACGCCGGTGATTATACTTTATATTTTACAGCTGTGCCCTGGCAGGCCGGTACTTCTGCAGATCCTGTATTGCTGGGAACAGGATCTTTGTCAACTCCTGTCAGTTTGCCTTATGTTCTGGTTGATCATCGCAATACTTCCGATTCCAATTCCCGGGAAATCGATACCTATCCTCCCGACACTATTGATGAATCAGGACCTGAATATTATTATGCTTTTACAGTAAATGAGCCGGTATATTTTGCAGCCGAACTGCTTTTACCTGAAGCTTCCGGTACCGATATTGATCTGCATTTGCTTTCCTCTTTGTCACCACTTACGCTGATTCAACGGGACAACCACAAAATAGTTACTTCTTTGCAGCCGGGGACTTATTATCTGGTGGCTGATACCTACAATGGTGATGCCAATGCCGGCCCCTACACTCTCAATCTTACCTTGAGAGCAAAAAGCCTGGCTCCGGGAAAAATGTTCAATAATTATATTCTCGATGCCATCAATTTCATAGATGCCAATTATGCACTGCTTGGCTACGATATCAACTCAGTGTTGACCCATGATATCCCCTATGGCAGTTACGGCACTATTCCTCAGACAGGAGTCACCAACAAAACCATGTGTGTGGCCGCTGCTTTGGAGATTTTGCTGGTTGCCATGCAATTATACGAAGACGATACCGGCGATTCCTCTGTTTGGGATTTTCTCCCCATGAGGTCTTTTCGCTATCTTGGTGCTTATGATATTAAAGCCCATATCTGGGTAAATTATGACGATATCGACTCTGCTGGGTCAGCTGATGCTCTGCGCCATTTCGGCATGGGCATCAATGTGCCCTTTGAAGAATTGATTCCCGGTTCCTTTGTAAATGTCAATCGTACTAACGGTTCTGGACATGCTGTTGTTTTTGTATCTTTTATCGATAGTAATGGAACTGAATATGAAACCTGGAATGCAAATGTAATCGGGTTTAAATATTATTCTGCCCAGGGCAGTTCAACTCCGGGTGTCGGAGGTATGAGCTACAGATATGCTGTTTTCAGCGATTATGGTTGTCCAAGTATGCCAGGATCAAGAGATTGCAATATTATCTACAGCGAAAGTCAGCACTATCTCAATACAGGGGTTATCTTCCATCCCGATTACTGGCTTAATGCCTATTATACCCAATTGGGCAACCAGAAAAGTGCTGCTTATTCTCCCCAGGTAAGTTATTTCGATGCAGAATACTTCAACGGAATTACCACCGACGATTAATTTATAAATAAGATAAGAATTGAAGGAGAAAAGTTGGAAGGAATTGCTCCGTATATTGGGTGATGGAAATAGGAGGGGGCAAGAATTTAAAACCTGAATCTGATCAGTTTAAAGTTGTGAAACTCTGCCAAAGAAGAGAATGGTTCCACTTACTTTATCTCGAATCAGAAAGATGAAGGGGCGATTCATGTTTACGGAGACTGCAGGAACTGAGGTATTGCCAACAACTACTGCGGTTGCAGCAGCAGCTTCTGTTCCCTTCTCATCAACAGCAACAAAGGCTTTATGCACAACATCGGTAATATAAAGGGAATCTTGGGGGTTGATATTGGAAAAATCGGCTAAATTTGCATCAAAGGCATCCACCATTCCCATATCGATCAAAATTTCATTGAGACCGAGTTCATATTCAAAGGAAAACTTGGGCATGGTGAGCATCATGTTGGAGTTTGTTTCGTTTTCAACAATGGTGTTGACAAGGGAAGCATCCAGGGATTGTTCCACATTGTCGAATTCGCCTGCAGCAGGCAAAATAACCATCATCGAAACGTCGTCTCCTTTGTAGGGAAGCTCAACAGCCTGGTAATTGGAGCCTTCATAGTAGGGGTAGGTATGTTCTATATTCATCATGTCAACAGTTGCCTGACTTCCGTCCAGATTGTTGAAAGTTCCAGAGGTGGTTAGATCAGTAGGGAAAACCTCTTTCCAGTCAGCCTTGAAATAGATGGCATTGGTAAGAACAAGCACGGTATAGGGAGTTATTGTTCCTTCCTTGAGCAAATCTTTAATTTTATCTTCAGTTTGATCTTCAACCCAATCATTTATGGTAAGACGTGCTGCTTCAGGATCTGTAGCGAAGTCCAACAGGTTTAGGCCGCTACCATAATTGAGGCCGATGGTATCCAGAAAATCCTGTTCAAAATTGTAACCAGCCTGGCCCCAGATGGCATTAGCAATATTGAGTTGGAATTCATCGGGATCTCCTGTTCCCAGATTTTGCATGTCGAGATCGAGAGCATTGAACGCCGGATGGAGTTCGCTTTGCCCCAAATAGAAATTCATTGCATCTTCCATTTGAGTCAGGGTGTCATTGGCTGCTCCGGCCGAGGTCATGGCCAGGGCAATGGAAATAGAATAAGGGGAATAAAAAATATTTCCATCAGCTTCGCTGATTACCTGGGTATAGAGATCGAAATTAAAATCAGTATTCCCCTGAACCAGTTGAGATATTTGTTCGGTGGTGGTTGCTGGATCGTTATCCCTTTCCAGACTGGATTTAACAATGTCAAAATTCTGATTATTGTTATTGTTGTTATTGTTGTTATTGTTACTTTCTTCACAACCTGCAAAAACAAGCAGGGTGAAAATTAGTGAAATGGCAAGAGAGAAGAATTTTTTGAACATGAGAGCCTCCAAAAAAGATAAGTGATTAAGAATTAAGAAATAATAAACATGCACACACAATTACAGATGTTTTATTTGTAAATATTTTAATGCATGTTTACTCAAGTGCAAATTCTAATTTCAGACTTCAGGAAAATTTGACAAAAATTATCCTTTGAGATGTTTTCTGACTATTTTGAGGATTTGGGTTAATTCAGAAAAAGAATTTGTGGCGACATATTGCCTGGAACCAAATACCGGACCGCTGATCAAATTACCATTTTCATCTTTGTCCTGGGAGAACTCAAAGTTTTCCAACCCCAGACTTTCTTTGAAAGTTCCAATAAAAAATTTGGCTTCGGCTTCATGATATTGGACTGCAAAATCATGGCCGTCCAGATAAGCTCCCTGCAGTCCTCGATTTTTTACTGAGAATGGTACTTTGTTGACCATCTGGTAGCTGTTGATCATTGTTTCAAACATTTCAATTGCCACGTCTCGTCGCAACATTGCATCTTGAATTAATAAGTGAAAATCATTTATTTGATCATGAAATTCTGGAACAGTCAATTTTTTGTAGACTACCAGACTGCTTGCGGCCAGCCACCAGCAGGTTTCGGAGTCAGGCATCATTTTGTCGGCTTCTTCCCTGATTTGCAGTACGGATTTTTCGTTATAGGCGGCATGCAAAGTAGAGATCAGTTTTTGCCGGTTTCGGGGGATAAGATCAAGAGCACAAGCTAGTCCGGCATCAAATCCTCTTGCTTTTTTCTTGGCACTGGGAATGCGATCACAGAGAGCTCCTTTTGCATCAATATAATCAGGCCAGTTTCCCTGTTGGGCAATGCGATGCACATTGCTGCGGACTTTTTCCCTGATTTCCTGCATTGATGCATTTGGGGAAAGTGTGTTTTGATTATGGTTTTTCAAATCCATCATGATAAATCCTTTTGAGTTGAACTTCAATGGTATAAAATGCCATTATAAAGCTAGATTCAGTTGCAACTGTCCGACAATAAATTACAATTTAGTTTGAATTCATATGAGTTATTATAGTACCAGAGATAGACTTTTTGCAAATAACCATTTAAAATAGGGATATTTGTGAATAATACTCCATCTGTGTGTAATCTAATCATTTTATATAATTATGAATTTATTGACATTTTTAATCTTGACGCCGGCCTGTAAGCGTGGGAAACTATAAGAGGTAAATTTATCCAAAAACCATTCGGGTATCCCAGGAGCTGTTTCATGTACCATTTTTCTTTTTCCAAACTCCTTATATTTTCCATTTTTATTGTTTGTGCAGGCGGGTTTGCTCCTACAGCTACGGCCGATGAAATCCATCCAGGAGTTTATCTCATCGTTGATACTTCCGGTTCCATGACACGTACAGTAGGCAATTTAAAAGCCTATGGTGACGGGAGTGTTGAACATCCACACGAAACAGGCAGAACCAGTCGTATTTATATTGCCAAAGAAGCTGTTAATACCGTAGTTAATGCTTACGGGGATGTTTTATGGGGAATGGCACGTTTTACTCAGGATGTGGGTGAAGATATCTTTTGTGCCTGTGAAGACCAGGGCAGTGTTAATGCCGGTGAGACTGGCACTTGTGTATCTTATACTTTCTCTCACGATCTTCCTGGAGTGATAGATGATGTTTGTCTTAACTATTCGGGAACATGTGATGGTGCCGATGTTCTGGTTCCCATCGGTGGTTCCATCAATGAAATATTATCCTGGATTGATCACCATGAGTATCAACCTCCGGCTCCTGTTGGTGATGGCTCTGATCCTGAATTGAGAGGAACCTATGGAACTCCCTTGGGAAACTCTCTCATTGATATTCGAACCCAGTTATCTGCAGATATTGCTACAGATATTTTGCGGGGTTGCCGTCCTTACACGGTTATTCTGCTCACAGACGGTGAAGAAAGTTGTGGTGGAGATCCGGTTTCAGCTGCGACGGCAACATAGACGGATTTTCAGTAAGTTGCTATCCCGGCGGAGTCAGTGGTTGTGCTGAAACCAGTCCCGGGATTTTTAGTTGTGAAGGTATTTGCAGCAGCGGGCTTCAGGTTTGTACCGATGGTTCCTTTGGTTCCTGTACGGGTGCTGTTACACCCCAGACAGAGGTTTGCGACGGAGTAGACAACGATTGTGATGGTCAGATCGACGAAGAACTTGGTAGCACCACCTGCGGTTTGGGTGTGTGCGAACATACTGTTCAAAATTGCGTTGGCGGAACAGCTCAGAGTTGTGATCCCATGGAAGGTTCTTCTCCTGAGATCTGTGATGGTCTTGACAACGATTGCGATGGTCAGATTGACGAAGGACTGGCTCAGGATTGCTATCCCGGCGGCACCGCCGGGTGCACCGAGACCAGTCCCGGTGTATTCAGTTGTGACGGCATCTGCCAGGTGGGAACTTCTGTTTGCAGCGCCGGCAGTTGGGGATCATGTCAGGGTTCAATTATTCCCAATACCGAAGTTTGCAACAACCTTGACGATGATTGCAACGGATTGGTTGACGACAATGTTGAGCGTGCTTGCTACACCGGTCCCGAGGGTACCGAAGGCACAGGAGAATGTACCGGTGGTACCCAAACCTGCAGCAGCGGTTCCTGGAGTGTTTGTACCGGCGAAGTCAAGCCTGGACCCGAAGTTTGCAATGGTCTCGACGATGATTGCAACGGCAGTATCGACGACATGGGCAGCACCACCTGTGGTTTGGGTGTATGCGAACATACAGTTCAAAATTGCGAAAGTGGCACTTCGCAAACCTGTGATCCCATGGAGGGAGCATCTGCAGAGCTTTGCGACGGATTGGACAACGATTGCGATGGTCAGGTTGATGGCTTGAGCAGTGGTTGTTATCCTGCCGGAGATTCCGGTTGCAGTTGGGATTCGGGCAGTGGCAGTTATATCTGTGAAGGCACCTGTTCGCCGGGACTTCAATTCTGTCCCGTCAACGGCGACGGTACTTGGGGTGCTTGTCAGGGTGCTTCGACACCGGTTGAAGAATTATGCGACAATTTGGACAATGATTGCGATGGTCAAATAGATGAAGATCTCGAGCAATTTTGTTATCCACCTGGTTCGGGGCCCGATACAGGCTGTGAAGAAACAGGAGATGGCAGCTGGATCTGCACCGGAGAATGTACAGTTGGCCTTCGTCAATGCAGCAGTGGTAGTTGGACAAGTTGTCAGGGATTGACGGTTCCCACCTCAGAGATTTGTGACGGTCTGGATAACGATTGCGATGGAGAAGTAGATGAAAATTCAGATATACCCGGCATGGGCGAACCCTGTGGCGGCGTAGGCGTCTGTGCTCCCGGCATTCGAGCCTGCATTAACGGGCAGGTAGTGTGTGAAGGCGGGGGCGAGCCCCAGCCCGGACTTTGCGACGGCTTGGACAACAATTGCAACGGTCTGGTGGACGAGGCTGAAGAGATAGCCGATGATCCAGCCATGGGAGCACCCTGTGGCGAAACTGTTGGTGAATGTCAACAAGGCCAGAATGAATGTATAGACGGCGAAGTTGTATGTGTAGGCGGGGTTGTGCCGACAGAAGAAATCTGCAACGGCCTTGACGACAATTGTGACGGCGTAATCGACAACGGAGAATTGTGTTCTGGCAACGAGATTTGCTATGAAGCTGATTGTCGTCCTTTGTGTGATCCTTCCGAGGAGCAATCCTGCGGAGCCGGTTACAGTTGTATCGAGGTTGACTTGAGTGAAGAAAACGGCGGCGGTACCGAGGATATCTGTTATCCCCAGTTGGCCCCCTGTGGCGGCGTTTATTGCAATGAGAACGAAGTCTGTCGAGAAGGAACCTGTGTAAATCCCTGCCTTGACGAACCCTGTGCAGATTACGAAAGCTGCATTGTCAATCGTTATTCGGGACAGGTAGGCCACGAGAATGAACCTGAGTATTATTGTGTAGATACCAGTTGCAGTTCGGCCACGGTCAATTGTCCTTCAGGCAAGTTGTGCATAGAACACGAATGTGTCGACGATCCCTGCAGTGCGATTGATTGTGAACACGGTTCCGAATATTGCGTACGCACCGGTTGTGAAAGTGGCAGCAGTGAATGTACAGCCAGTTGTTCCCCGATTCCCTATTGTGATTCCCACGAGAAATGGGATGCAGCCAGTGAGAGCTGTGTATCGGATCCTTGTCACGGTGTTGAATGTGAAAGTGGTGAGATATGCCTTGAGGGCAGTTGTGAATCCAATCCTTGTTTGGGAGTTTATTGTGATCAGGACCAGCAATGTATAGGGGGAGAATGTATCTCGGATCCTTGTTCCCGGTTGAGTTGTCCTTTCTATACCAGTTGTACCATAGATCCTTTGGACGGCAGTGCCTGGTGTCAGCCCAACGAAGGAGTCTGGGAACCCGGAGTTCAAGGAGATTCCATGACTACTACCGGTGGGGGTTTATTCTCCTGTTCCAGCACTTCCTCTGAAAGTAGCCATAGCGAAGGCTATTTGGGCGGATTATTTCTGTTGTTATTGTTGGTTGTACATCGCTTCCGCAGATTTTTCCGGTTCTTGTTTATGACAAAAGCTCAGGGGCGAAGTTCGCTGTTAATTTCGGGTTTGCTGGTAACAGGTCTGGTTTTTTCCGGCGGTTGTGATTACAAGGAATACACTCTTTCAGAAGAGGGTCACCTTAATATTCCTGACGGTGGCACTGATGCTGATGTAGAAGATGTAGAAGATGTAGAAGAAGATGCAGATTCCTGTGTGCCGAGCGAAGAAGTCTGTGATGGCGTCGACAACGATTGCAATGGCATAGTTGATGATTACTGGACAAGCTCAGAAGAGGGCGGAGAAGGTCACTTTGCTGATGATATTTTCAATTGTGGCAGTTGTGGTAATATCTGTGCCTTCATGCATGCAGATTCCCAATGTGTAGACGGCAGTTGTGTAATGGGAGATTGCGATACGAACTGGTATGATTTTAACGACGATCCCAGTGATGGTTGTGAGCAAAGCTGTGTAATTTCCAGTGGCGGGCAGGAGATTTGCGACGGGGTTGACAACGACTGCAACGGAATAATTGATGATTACTGGGTTCCGCCAGCCGCAGGCGGCCAGGGACACTTCCTGGACGATCCGATGAATTGCGGCGAGTGCGGACGGGTTTGTGCTTTTCCCAACGGGGAAGGCAGTTGTGATAACGGCGATTGTGTTTTAAGCAGTTGTCAGGCCGGCTATGCAGATGCAGACGGAGTTTCTGGCAATGGCTGTGAGTGCATTATTACCGGCACAGACGATTCTACCTGCGACGGGGTTGACAACGACTGCGACGGTCAGACAGACGAAGATGCCGGCGGGGAAGAATGTTATACGGGCGCGGGCTGTGTGGACAACGGCGACGGCAGTTTTACCTGTACAGGACAGTGTGCCACCGGTACTGCAATCTGCAGCGGCGGCCAGACCCAGTGTCAGGGTCAGACAGGTCCCGAGTTGGAAATCTGCGACGGATTGGACAACGATTGCGATGGTCAGATTGACGAAGGCTACGATCTTCAGATTGATGTCAATAACTGTGGCAGTTGCGGTAATCAATGTTCTTTGCCCAATGCGGTTACCCGCTGTGAAGGGGGTAATTGTGTCATCTCTTTTTGTTCACAAAATTATCACGATTTAAACGGCCTGGCATCAGATGGTTGTGAATATAATTGCACCTTGAGCAACAGTGGGATAGAGCGCTGCGACGACGGCATCGACAACGATTGCGATGGCACAATTGATGAATTCAATTCGGACAGCGATGTTAACAATTGTGGTAGTTGCGGTTACTCGTGTTCTTCCCATGCTCCTTCCAATATGGACGTCACGGGTTGCAGCAGCGGCATTTGCCAATATACTTGTGCCAACAACTATTACGACTATGATGGCAATAGTTCCAATGGTTGTGAATATTTCTGTGCCGAGAGTAATGGTGGAGTAGAAGCTTGCGACGGGGCTGACAACGATTGCGATGGTCAGACAGATGAAGGCTTCGACAAAGAAACAGATGTCAACAATTGTGGCAGTTGCGGCTATTCGTGCAGTAGTAATGCTCCTGATAATATGCAAGTAACCGGATGCTCCGGTGGCGTCTGCCAATACAGTTGCCAAAGCGGTTATTACAATCTCGACGGTTTGCAGACCAACGGCTGTGAGTATGCTTGTACGGAAAGCAACAGCGGCGTAGAAATCTGCGATGGATTGGACAACGATTGCGATGGTCAGACAGACGAAGATGGGGCGGGCCTTTCTCTGACTCAGAGTTGTTATACCGGTCCTGCGGGTACCGAAGGAGTCGGAGTTTGCAACAGTGGCACCGAGACTTGCAGCGAAGGAGTTTGGGGCAATTGCCTAGGTGAAGCCCTTCCTGGCACCGAAAGTTGCGACGGGGCTGACAACGATTGCGATGGCAGCATAGACGAAGATTTCGATCAGAACACGGATATTTTGAATTGCGGCGGTTGTGGCAACTCCTGTTTTTCCAGTGCCCCGGCCAACACCAACGCCACCGGCTGTTCCGGCGGCGTTTGCCAATATAGTTGCAAGCTCAACTATTACGATCGCAACGGCGATATTTTGAGTGATGGTTGCGAGGAATTCTGTGAAATGACCAATGGCGGGGTAGAACGCTGCGATGATGGTATTGACAATGATTGCGACGGCGTAGTGGACGAATTTGATAGTGATAACGATGTCAACAATTGCGGCAGCTGCGGTTATTCCTGTTCTGCCAATGCTCCTGATTACATGGATGTAACCGGTTGCAGTGGCGGTGTCTGCCAATATGTCTGTGCCAGCAATTACCACGATCTGGACGGTTCAAGTTCCAACGGCTGTGAATATTATTGTTCGCCAAGTAATGGCGGCACAGAAGTCTGCGACGGTGCCGACAACGATTGCGACGGCAACATAGACGAAGACTTTGATACTAATACAGATTTGGATAACTGCGGCAGTTGCGGCTATTCATGCAGTAATAATGCTCCTGATAATATGCAGGTAACCGGCTGCTCCGGTGGCGTTTGCCAATACAGTTGCCAAAGCGGTTATTACAATCTCGACGGCTTGCAGACCAACGGCTGTGAGTATGCTTGTACGGAAAGCAACAGCGGCGTAGAAATCTGCGATGGATTGGACAACGATTGCGATGGTCAGACCGACGAAGACGGGGCGGGTCTTCCTCTGACTCAGAGTTGTTATACCGGTCCTGCGGGTACCGAAGGAGTCGGAGTTTGCAGCAGTGGCACCGAAACTTGTGGCAGTGGCAGTTGGGGCAGTTGTCTTGGCGAATCCCTTCCCGGCACTGAAAGTTGCGATGGCGCAGACAATGATTGCGATGGCGATATAGATGAAGATTTCGATCAAAATACGGATATTCTTAATTGTGGCGGCTGCGGCAACTCCTGTTTTTCCAGTGCCCCGGCCAACACCAATGCCACCGGCTGCTCCGGCGGTGTTTGCCAATATGTTTGTGTCAGCGGTTATCACGATGTAAACGGAGATATAAATGACCCATTGGGAGATGGTTGTGAATACGCCTGTGATCAGGCAGCACCCGACGGAACAGAGTATTGCAACGATGTTGATGATGATTGTGATGGCGATATAGACGAAGCGACTGATCTTGTTCCTCCGCCATCAGGTTATTGTAAAACAGGAGGTGGTTGCGGTGCTGTTGTGAATTCTTATTGTGAACTGTTCGAAGGAGATAAGCAATGGGTCTGTGATTATCCCTCTCAGGTTGAAAGAATGTCCGGAAGTCCTAACGAAGTGGCTTATTCTGAATCTTTGTGTGATGATTATGACAACGATTGCAATGGTCAAGTTGATGAGGATTTTCTACCCATCAAGGGTGATCCCTGTTCAGATGGAGATTACGGTTTGTGTGAAGGGACTGGAACTGTTGTTTGCAAAGCTGATTTAAGTGGTACAGAATGCAATATTACTTCCAAGCAGTCTCCCCAACCTGAAATTTGCGATGGAGTTGACAACGATTGTGACGGCAAAACGGACGAAGGTCCCTGGGATGCCGGTTCTAATCCTTCTTATGTGGAAGATGCAGTTGAAACAATAATCGTAAATGGTTATGAAGTGCAGATTTACAAATATGAGGCTTCCCGCTCCACCGCTACTTCGTCCTCGGCAGGAATTGGCAATACCCGTTCCTGTTCAAAAGCAGGAGTCAAACCCTGGAACAGGGTCACCTATCTGCAAGCTCAGCGTGCTTGCTCCAAATCCGGAATACGCCTTTGCACAGCTGATGAATGGTATGCCGGTTGTGAAGGTGGAAGCGGATATCTCTATCCTTACGGCAATACCTATGATGGACTGAATTGTAATGGTGTCGATTATGGTGTCGACGATGTTATCAATACCGGGGACGCCAACCAGTGTTACAACAGCTCTTCTTCAACTTGGGACATGAGTGGGAATCTCAAGGAGTGGACTTCCGAATACCGGGGACAAAGTGAGTTGAACAAAAGACTTTATACTGTTCGTGGCGGGAGTTTTTATGATCACAATTCAGGTTTGACCTGTGATTTTACCAGCTCTGTCTATGTGGAAAGTGTTTTTACCGACAACGTTGGCTTCCGTTGTTGTACAACCTGTGGCAACGGTACTGTTGATGCGGGCGAACAATGTGATGACGGCAACAGGGTCGATGGAGATGGTTGTGATTATATGTGTGCTTCCGAAGCAGGGCAAACTTGCGGCAACGAAATCGTAGAAGGCAGTGAAGAATGTGATGACGGCAACAGAATTGCCGGCGATGGCTGCTCCCCTGCTTGTTTTGATGAGCCCGAACCCATTTGCGGAAATGGAGTCATTGAGTCAGATGAAGAATGTGACGACGGCAATACAATTTTGAATGATGGTTGTGAATATTGTCAGATAACTCCAATCTGTGGAGATTCAAATGTGGAAGCCCCTGAACAGTGTGACGATGGTAATACCAATAATGGTGACGGTTGTGACAGTGATTGCCAGTGGGAACCGGTTAATTGTGGTGGTCAGATGGATAGCTATGGTTATGAGATGTGTGAAGGAACCTTGGGATTTACTGATATTCGCGGTACAGGAACCAAATTAGGTAATGCTGATGATAATGTTTATTCTTTCGGTCTTTCCTTCAATTTCAGTTTATACGGTACTGCCTACAATTCCATTGATGTCAATACCAATGGAAATATCAATTTCCAAAGCAACAGCAGTTATTCCAATAATTCGCTGCCTACTGGTACCTACACCATGGTAATTTCACCCCTGTGGGATGATCTTAACTCTTCCAATCAGTCCACTCAGGGTGTGTGGGCTCAGAACTTTGGCACTTCACCAAACAGATACACTGTAATCCAGTGGTATACCGAACACTATTCCTCTTCAGGGGAAGTCATGTTTGAAGTTATTCTCCATGAAAATGGTGACATGGACTTTATCTATAGCGATGTTTATTTCTCCAATTCTACTTACGATTATGGTGCCAGCGCCACTGTGGGTATCCAGGGGTCTTCAACTGCCTCAGATGGATATTATCTCCAATACTCCTACAATTCAGCCTCCCTCAACAACGGCATGTCCCTGACTTTCCATCATCCTTGATGGTAGTTGTTCATTGGCTTTTCAAAATAAAAATACAGTGGGTACAAGGTGCTGCTTCTTTGTTGTGAGTGTTTAGAGTTGGGTGTTTAGTCTGTTTTGGGAGTCAAGCTCGTTGTTTTTTTAATAAAAACCAGTTTTTCTACATTGATACTGGTAGATTATCAGGATCCGGTAATATAATGATAAATTCGGTTGTCTTTGTCTTCAGAAGCCAGAAAGGAGATAGAATATGGGACAAAGGATGGTAAAACTTCCGATTTAGTGCTACACCCAATAAAGACAGCACAGATGAACTGAGGTTTAATTTCATGGTTTTCAATAAAAAGGAGAGTTTGTTGCCGAGTGAGACATTTTATAACTTGAACAGGTCGAGGTTATTATGAGCGGCGATGCCGGCTGGCTGGGTAAAATTTTAAAAATTGATCTTGCTCGAAAAACCCATAAAATTATTGAACCAAATCTTGATTTATATGTAAATTATCTAGGGGGCAGGGGACTTGCCGGTTATTTTGCTGGTCAGGATCCTGATTTTTGCAATTCCCAAAAGTCTCCTCCCCTGTTTATTTTCGCTGGACCTCTGGCTGGAACCGCTGTTCAAGGCAGTGCTTCTACAATTTTCTTTTCCAGATCTCCACTTACCGGAGGAATTTCCTTTTCCTCATTTCAGGGAAATTTTGCCTTGGATCTTAAAAAACTCGGATTTGATGGTTTGATTATTTCAGGGGTTGCTCCGGCTCTTTGCGGTTTGAGAATTGCTCCTGGCGGGTTTGAACAGGAAATTGATCAGGATTTGGCTGAAAAGACAGCCAATCAACTGATCCGGGAGCATAATTTGGGAAGCTCGTCACTGCTGGTGGGTAAATCGGCTCACCTGGGCATAAAATTTGCCGGTGTTATTAGTGGAAAACTCCAAATATCAGGTTCCGGCGGACTTGGCAATTTAATGGCAGAAAAAAAACTGAGTTTCATTAAATTGGAAGCAGCAAGTGAAACTGCACAAATTGCCAAGCAAAAACCCAATCCGGAAATTGAAAGAACAATTGCAGCTTCTCCCTTTCTGGCTGGCAAATTTGGCCTTAAACATTATGGCAACGGGGTTATTTTTGATTTGGCAGCTCATTATGATCTGCTCCCAACTGCCAATTTTACCGGAAGCAAATCTCCCGAGGCCTCCCAGGTAAATTCCATTACCTTGTTTCGCCAATTTTATGCCAAATCAAAATCTTGTCCCCATTGTTCTCTTGATTGCAGAAAAATCACCGAGAAGGGGCAAGTTTTTCCTGATTATTCAGCCATGGCAGCTTTTTCAACTCAAATTAACCATCATGATCCCCAACTGGTCATGACTGCATTCAATTTTTGTTTGCAAAGGGGTTTGGAACCACTTAATGCAGCTGCTGCGGTAGCAACCTGGACTGAAATCGAGGGAAAGAAATTGGCGCAATTGGAGGTTTTGGATCTGCTCAAAGAGATTGCCGAGAACAAAGACAGGGGCAGAGCCTTGAAAGCTGGGGTTGAAGTTTATGCTCAACACCGGGGCAACCCCGAGGCTGCCATGACCATGAACAACCAGGCGATTTTTCCCATAAATCCACGTGGTGCCTGGGGAGTTGGCCTGGGATATTTGACTGCCACAGGTACCGAAGCTTTTTTCAACAGTTTTGCTTTTGGTCCTGAAATACTGGGCAAACCTGTACTGGTGGACAGATTATCTTTCGAAGGCAAAGCTCGCCTGGTCAAAGCCGGGGAAGACAAAGGGGCTGCTTCAACTTCTCTGGCTTTATGTCCTTTGCTGGCGACGACGGTTCCCTTGTCTTTTTATGCAAAAATTTTGTCAGAGTTGACAGACCACACTTGTACCGGCAATTCTTTGTTGCAAAGTGGAGAAAAAATTATAGACAATGAACGTCGGCTTAACCACAAACTCAAAGTTAAGCCGGTCAGGTTGCCTCCAAGATTATTTGACAAGAAGAATTTCACTTGGAAAAAAATGAATAAATCTCTGGATATATATAATAAATTGAGACGATAATCCTTAATGGTAGCGAAATGAAATCAGTTCTGCAAAAATGTAAACAGCGACTTCTCAAAAGTGGTCTTGTACAGGAAGATTCTTTGATTCTGGCTTCCAGAAATTATAAAATTTGGTGGAATACCCACGCTGGTTCCCCGCAAAAACAGCAAATCCTTAAAAAAATCATGAAAAAATTGGGTTACAACTATTTAATTTACGCTCGCCCCAACCAGCCTTGGCTGGATATAATCAAGTTTTACGCCAAAAAGCAAAAATTGATCATTCCTGATGATTCGGAAACAAGGATATTGCTCCAGGCTATCCCTGTACTTACTTCCCTGAATTTTTCCGAGGCTAAAGAAGTTTTAGCTGTATATCCAGCAACTGTTCTTCCTGACGGCTCCATAATCGCCGGGGGCAGATATGCTTTTTTAGAATCCTATGTTCTGTTGAGTTCTGTCTGTTTTGCTCTTTTTGTAAAATTCATGGCCGATTATCTGCTTGCTTATCAACAAGGAGTGGTGAATTCTTTTCAGTCAAAATTATTCAGGCAGATAGTTGCCAATCTTTCCCTTTCCTATGCTCCCGACTTGAATATTGAAAATCCTCTGGATTTTCAGCCTGAATTGGAGGATTTTTCTTTATTTCCCGAGGTTGCTCAACAATTAAGTTCATTCCAGGGTGATCTGCCTGAATCAATTGATTTAACAGGAAAACTTACAGTGGAGTTGGGGCTGGTGGATTCTTTTTTTGGTAATATTTCAGTCAAAAAGGATAAGCAGATATTGATCAGTCGTTCAGGAGTTCCTCTGGATGAATTATCAGGTAATCTTGTTGCCATAGATGGCTTTTCAACTTTGGGTATTATTGCTTCCAGTGAATTTTCCGCCCATGATTCCATCTATAAAAATTGTTCTGCCCAAGCCGTTTTACATGGTCATCCTTTATTTTCGGTGATTTTATCCCTGGCTTGTTTTTATTTTGATTGTCCCGGAAGGGGCCGGTGTCATCTTGAATGTTCCAGAGAAAGATTTGCCGGTGGAGTTCGGGTGGTTGCAGGTGAAATTGGTACCGGCAAGTACGGTTTGGTAAATACAGTTCCCCCGGCTTTGAAGAAATATGCAGGTGTGGTTGTTTATGGCCACGGGGTATTTGTAAGGGGAGGTAGTTTGTCTGAGTGTCTGTTCAGATTGCTGCAAATTGAACGCCGGGCTTTAGCGAAGTATTTTAGTTTCTTGAGAATCTGAAAACAGCGAGAATTGTGAAAAAGAATGAAAAAACAAGTAAAGGCAGGGTGGAGTTGGTTTCTCCGGCTAGATTACAGCCGCAACCTTTGGCTTTATCTTTGGCAGTTGTTTTTTCTTTTTTGGTTTTGGCTGCCGGAGACATATCTTTCTTTTGGGATTGTTTTTCAGTCTTTTTGTCTTCTTTGTCTTTTTTGTCCTTTTTGGTTGTATCTTTGCTTGCTCGTCTTTGGGCATCAGTCATTTTTTTGTCGTTTTCGGGAACTCGGAAATGTTCTCCATTTTCTTCGACAATTCTTTTATACCAGTGTTTGGGATAACCGGGATGTTCGGCTTTGTCTTTTTTATTTCTGACATTACCGTCCATATATTTCATCAAAAGCTCCTGTCCCAGTTTTTTCCAACGCTTCAGGACATTTTCTGAAACTTTTCCGGAATATTCGTTGAGATAAGTATTGATGGCTTTGGAATTTCCTTTGGCTTTGGCCATAGTTGCAACAATTTTATCAATTTCCTCTTGTTTTTCCACAAAACCCTTTTCAAAATTGCTCTGAACCTCTTTTATATCTTTGATCATATCTTTGTAGCGAGAGTAAGCGAAATTGGCTACCCAATTGAATACCCAGAAGGCTGAATCCCAGGAAAAAGTGTGGAAGTCAGCTGTATCAACTGCATAGGGTTTGGGTATTTCAGTCAAGCCGGCGTACATGGGGACATAAACAGTAGAGGCTGCATCATCAACAGAAAACCAGAGGATTCCTCCCACGGGATCAGGCAGTTCGGCTCTTGATTGACTGACGAAGGAAAATCCGGTTTGTTGAGTTGCGGTGGCTCTTTCATTGAGATATTTTTTTCCTTTGTATTCCCAGGTTAATGGACGCCAGCGATAAGGCAGTTCGTAAGGTCCTGCTCCTACACCTTTGCTTAAATCAAATTCTGTTCCTTCAAAATGATCCCTCATTAACTCCATCAGATCCAGAGCCGATAATTTTTTATCTGGTTTTACCCACAGAGGGAGAGGTTCTGCTGTTTTAACACATTTTACATAATCCGAGGGGATATTGAGGGAAGGAGCAACGGCTCTGAAAAAGCTCCAAACGCGACTTGAGCAGACGCGCAGAGTTTTGCAGTCGGCGGGCGCGTATGCATCCACAAAGGAAAAATCTTTGTCTTTTCCTTTAAAATAGCCTTTTTCCCGAGCAAATGAGATTACGTCTTTTGAATAAAGGCAGTTTTCGGGATCGTCCAGAGGAAATTTGCGGATGCGGGCACGGTTGGCATGAGCGGTAACATATCCCGGGGGAAGACGACGGGCTACCCAGACAGCTCCTTTGTTGTCTGGGCCTTTGCCGATGAGATCCATTATCCAGACTTCTTCTTTGTCAGCCAAAGAGAAAGTTTCGCCTGAACTGTAATAACCATATTTTTTAACCAGTTTACCCATGGTTTTGATGGCTTCCCTTGCTGTTTTGGCTCTTTGCAAGGTGATGTAAATCAGACTGCCATAATCAATAAGTCCTTTTTTATTGCGTAATTCTTTGGGACCTCCCCACGTAGTTTCGCCGATAACAAGTTGATGTTCGTTCATATTTCCCACAACTCGGTATGTTTTTTCGGCCTGTTTGATTTTTCCCAGATATTTGCCTGTATCCCACTCGTGAACCTTCATCATTTTATCTTTTCCCCAAGTTTTTCGAGGACGGTAATAAAGTTCTCCATAGAGATCATGGGAATCGGCTGCATAGGTGATCATATTGGAATTATTGCTGGAAGCCTTCTTTGTAACCAGGAAGTTGGTGCAGGCTTGAGCTGTTTCAATTGTTTGAAAGAGCGCAAGGAAAAGTGAAAGACTGATAAAAAAAACTGAATTCTTCATTGGTGTGCCTTGTGGTTTATATAGTTCCCATCCCAAAAATGGATGTCATCGTCTGACGATGGAATTTTCATTGATCTGCTTTGTCATAACTTCTTGAAATAGCATCAACTATATCTGCGAAGTTATTCCGTGCATCTCAATCAAACTTCTTCCCACAGCCGAAAACACCACTTCTGGGATGGGAACTATATAGTGATCGTTAAAAAAGAAAGATGATTAAAAATTCATTAAAACAAAACTGAATCCTGATTCAATTCTGAACAAATAATTGCCAATTAATATCATAGCAGTAAAAAATTACAAGATTGAAATGGCAACTGGTTCCGGTATCCCAAAAATTTTTTTTGTGGAATTATCCCCTTGAAGGAGGTGGAGGGGTGAAGTAAAAAAAGAGGGACTGGGTTGGGACCCACCGGGATGCAGGCTTGTGCTTCTGAAGGGGATAATCACGAACAATTTTACGAAGCAAGTGCTTCACCCGCTTACCATGTTACAGCTACCGAATATGGACACAATGATATGCTCGATGATAATCTGGAAGGTTGTGGCATGGAATGTACTTCTTGTGCGTCAGGTCCCGAACCTCCACTGATGAGGAAGCTGGTACAGGCTCACTTGGTGGTTTTTTTCAGAGGCACTTTGCAAGGAGACAGTTCAGTTTTTTCAGTACTGATGTTGATTGTCACTTTAAATTGAGGGGAATTATTGGATTATTTTGATGGGATTATTGGATTATTTTGATTGTTGGATTATTTTGATTTTTTAGATCAGT
>JAWLEA010000196.1:0-4305 GCA_041686345.1 Polyangia bacterium
CGGACTTATGGGAATAATACAAATTGTTTGTGTTTTCAAATATATATCTCAATTTAGCTTCGCTTTTACGCAACTCTTCTTCGATTATTTTTCTTTTCTGTATATCTTGGGCAAGGGTTTTGGTTTTTTCTTTTACTCGGGATTCCAGCAAAACATTGGCTTCTTTTACTTTTTTTCTCTCTTTTTGCAGTAAATATCTGAAAAAGAACTCTTTTCTGGAGTAATATTCCAAAGTATATGCACCAAACATCCCTAAAATATTTACACTTGTCAGAATATAAAAATAATCTTTTATTATTTTACCTTCAACATTAGAGAAAAATACAATTGAAATAATATAGGAAAACTGAATTAGCCAACCTGCTAAAGAAGCCCAGATAAAGCGGAGTCTGATCAGCAGGTAACCATAAATCAAAACCAGTAATATCCCACCATGATAAGTTTGGTGAGCGGTTACCGGACCGATGACAGTCATGACAACTATCCCAATCCCCGACACCACCGTAGCTGCCACCGCCGCCTGTTGCCACCATTTATGAAATTGTTTTGTGAAGGAGAGCAGAAAAATTAAGAAAACAAAGGGGCAAACAAAAACAAAACGGATAACCAGTAATTGAGTTAATTTGGATGGGAATGAAAGATCAAGAAAGAAGAAAATACTGTAATAGAGAATACCCAGTAATAAAGAGATTCTCATGAGATTGATCGACGATTCAAAATAATCTTTTATGAAAGACTTTTCAAGATTATCGCTGAATTTTGGATTGAGCAGGTTCAGGTCTACTTCAGAGTTATCGGAAGTAAAATCCAAATTCACGCCATTTTTGATAAATCTTTTAAAATTTTTTAAAATATTCTTCATCTTCCCTGAATATAAAGGAGGTTGTACTTAACAGAAAGCATATTCCATCCATAATTCAAAATTTGTTTAGCCAAGATAATATCACAACTGGATAAAAAATCATTCTCATATTTTTTCCGAAATACTAGTTCTGAACGCATGTGCAGAAACATTGAAAGTTAGATTAAATTTTATACACTACAATAAATCAAACATATATTCATACTCAGGCTATTTGGTCTAGATAAAGAATTATGACAACTGGGTTTTCAAAGATATTTCAAATATACTTTGATCATTCTGCACATATGTGCTTATAGTTCTGGCGGAGGTATTTATATGGAACATAGTAAATTTTCAGCTAATAACATCAATAAAATCAGCAAGTCGGCAATACATGAGATGACCAGATTGTCCAAACAATATGACGATGTGGCCTTTTTATCCTGGGCCAAGCCCGTTGGGAGCACGCCGGCTCATATCAACAAAGCAACTGCTGCCGCTATCACTCAAGGGAAAGCTGCTGGCTATTCCAACAATCAGGGGTTGCCCCAGTTGCGCCAACTGATTGTGGAAAAACTGCAAAGGGATAATAATATCCAAAGTGATATTTCCGAGATTATTGTAACTGTAGGAGCAATAGAAGGTCTGGCATCAGCTGTATTTGCAACTGTGGATCCGGGAGACGAAGTGATTTTGCCCGATCCCACCTATTCCACCCACATAAGACAGGTTCAACTGGCATCCGGAGTTCCGGTGCTTGTACCTTTACTGGAAGAAAACGATTATCTGCTGGATCTCGATGGGATCAGGCGGAGCATTACCCCTAAAACCAAGGCAATTATGTATTGTTCCCCATCTAATCCCACCGGAAGTGTTTTTCCCGAAGAACAACTACGGGAGTTAGCCAAAATTGCTGTGGAAAACGATCTGGTGGTCATTACAGATGAAGCTTATGAATATTTTGTTTATGATAATAACAAGCATTTCAGCATAGGATCCATCCCGGAAGTCAAGCAGCAGGTAATTTCCGTGTTCACTTTCACCAAATCTTATGCCATGACCGGCTGGCGCGTGGGTTATCTGCACGCTGACTCGGGTTTGATTGGTTCAATCAAAAAAGCACATATTCCCTTTGCCATTTGTGCCCCGGTTGCATCTCAATACGCTGCCATCGCAGCTCTGGAGGGTTCTCAGGACTGTATCGGAGAATTCAGAGAGCATTATTTCAAAACCAGAAATCTCATGTGCAATCGTCTCGATGGTTTATCAGAAATTTTTGATTATGTTAAACCTGCCGGCTCCTATCTCATGTTCCCACGAATCAAAGTACCTGAAGGCCGCGATTCCTTTGAATTTTGCAAAACAATTCTTGAAAAAGCCAAAGTTTCAACCACTCCTGGAATTGCCTTCGGTACCAAGGGAGAGAGCCATCTGCGTCTTTCCTTTTGCGTTACCGAAGAAATGATCAACAAAGGCTTTGACAGACTGGAAAAGTATTTTGGGATGGGAACTATCTAGTCCCCCTTCAATATTCCACATATACTACAATAACAATAACATTCTTTTCCACAATATAATCAACTATATATACTCCTTTTTGCCTCAAATTATTACTAAAATATTTAATTTTCCTTTGAATATTCAAGATTAAATTTCCAGAATTCCACAAACAAGTAGTTCAATATTTAACAAATACTGCAATGATCTTCCTTGGGTTTATCCTTTTTATTTCAATATATTACAATACATTTTCCCCAGTTTTAACCCCTCGATTCAACTGCAAATATGATGTTCCCGAAGGGGGTTACGGTTTTTTTTATAATGGGAACTATTTATAAACCATGTAGCTCTGGAAATCGGCTGTTTCATTGAAGAGGCGAAGGCCGGCCAAACCTTCGAATATGTTGTTGGTCATGCTGCCAGCAAAAGAATGGGAGACCTGTTCCGTGGCATCGGTAGCATCTATGTAGTCAACTCTCAACATACCAGTACTACTGGCATAAGCGGTAACTCGACGAAAATCGGAATTGGAGGCCGTGGTTGTAATTTCAGTACTTGCTACCTCATCATATCCATCGGAATCCGTATAATGCCATATTTGAATTTCACTTGAATCTCGCTCATAAGTACAAATTATAGCTGAAGTAATTGTCCCGGAAGAATCAGTTTGAAGCCCAAGCACCACTCCGGCAAAGTTGGAGTAGAAACCATCATTTCCTGTATATACGAAAGTAGTTTCAACAGCGTAAGCACCATTAGGGAGAGGAGTTGGATGCAAATAGAAAGCACTTTGCGTCGTACTGCCATGAATCCGATCAGTCTGATGAGTCCAGTTACCACCTTCAGAAATCCAAGTGGTTGGGTCATCAACAAAGGGTTCGAAGACATCGAAATAGCTCAAGTTAAAAGCAACACTGGAAGGAGCCTCACATTCATCTCCCACCCCGTCGGTGTCTGAATCTGCCTGCCCAGAATTTGCAATAGTTGGGCAATTGTCGCAATTATCATCTAAACCATCTCCGTCTTCATCGTGGTTATCGTAGCAATCACTTGGATCAAAATTATTGCAATCCGATCCACAAACCACGTTACCGCTGCGACATTCATAATAACTGCAAGTACGACCGGCCACATTGGTACCATCGCAGGTTTCGCCCGAATCTATGATATTGTTGCCGCAGTTGTGACATCCACTGGTATCAAAATCGTCACAAGTGTCATTACAAGCTAAATCGCCAGTATAAAAACTGAAATCATCACAACTCAGGCCGGCAAGATCGGTACCATCACAGGTTTCGTCTGGCCCTTCGATGAGATTATTACCACAGACTGCTTCCTGGCATTGAGATGTATCGTAATCCTGACAATCTGAACTGCATAAAAGTTGACCTCCTCCGTAAAAACCTTGGCTGGCACAATCTTCTCCATCGAGATTGGTGCTGTCGCAAGTTTCGCCTGAGTCAACAACCCCATTCCCGCACGAAGTGCATTGACTGTAATCAAAGCTGGTACAGTCAGGACTGCAACTCAAAGTTCCACCAGCATAGTTTTCACTTTCGCAGGTAGAACCTCCAAGGTTAGTACCATCGCAGACTTCATCGCCCTCAATGATGCCGTTGTTGCAAACCGGACCGGTACCGGAACAACCACTGGTGTCAAAAGCACTGCAATCTTCGGCACATGCCAGAACGCCGGTGTCAAAGCCTTGGCTTTCGCAGTCTTCGCCTGCCAGATTGGTAGTATCACAGACCTCATCGCCCTCGATGATGCCGTCTCCACAAACCGGTCCGCCGGAACAACCACTGGTGTCAAAAGCACTGCAATCTTCGGCACATGTTAGAATGCCGGAGTCAAAACCTTGGCTTTCGCAGTCTTCGCCTGCCAGATTGGTGCTGTCACAGACCTCATCGCCCTCGATGATGCCGTCTCCACAAGCCGGACCGGTGCCGGAACAACCACCG
>JAWLEA010000197.1:0-4267 GCA_041686345.1 Polyangia bacterium
AAAATCCGCCGCCAAACGGGTATGACACATTTAAACAATCAAAGGGTAAAATTGCCTGGAAAACCGGAACATCCTATGGATTCAGGGACGGTGTGGCAGCAGGGATTTTTAACGATTATGTGTTGATTGTGTGGGTTGGAAATTTCAATGGCCGGGGAAACCCTGCATTTACCGGAAGAAAAGGTGCCGGCCCGTTGTTTTTTGATATCGTCAACCATGTAAAGCCCTTTAGAAAAACAGACCCGGACAGTCAAATATTGGATCATCTTAATGTCAAAAAAATCGATGTATGTGCCGTTTCAGGAAAGCTTCCCGGAAAATTCACCCCCCATACTATAAAGGCCTGGTTCATTCCCGGGGTTTCCCCGATTGATGTATCTGATCTTCACCAGCCTGTTTTTATAGATACAAAAACAGGCTTAAGGGACTGCAGATTCATCCCCGGACAAACAGAAATAAAGGTCTATGAATTCTGGTCCGGAGAAATGAGACATCTTTTTGAAAAAGGCGGCATCTATATAAAAAAGATTCCTCCGTTTAAAAATGAATGTTTACATTCAAATTTTACAGACCATGGCATTTCCCCAGACATAATATCACCCGCATCGGGGGTGGAATATATCATTTTTAAAAACAACAGAAAAATCCCCTTAAAAGCGTCCAGCGGACCTGGCGTGGAAAATCTTTACTGGTTTCTGGATACAAACTATATTGGGAAATCAAAACCTGAAACGGTTTTTCTATGGGAGGCGGATGAGGGAACCCATATTCTTTCGGTCTCAGATGATTTTGGGCGTTCTGACCGGATCAACATCACCATAACTGCCAGTCATATGAATCTGATACCAGGTCAGCAGGGTCACCCCCGGCCAGCCGGTTCCGGGCATTGACGGCTTTGCGGTCTGTTAAAACAATTGACATTAACGGTCATTAACGCGGGCTTGATCATAACATCGGTTACCCTGGGGTGGGGTCAGGCTTTGGTTATTGCGCTTTTGTTTAAATTTACCTTTAAACAGAGTCCTTTGTCAAAAGCGTAATAACCGAAGCCCGACCCTGTTTATCATAGAAATGGTGTGGCGAAATTATGGAAGTGAAAAGATTAATCAAAAAAAGTCCGGACATCGCAGCTGAACATTGACCTGCCCCCATCATTACAAAACCTATGGGTTCAAAAAATTCGGGGCTAATTATTGAATAATTTATCTATAGTTTTCATTGTCAAAAACATTCTGGTTCGTCGGTTACGAGTACATAAAATTTCGAATCCATATTTTGTATAAAAATTTTGTGCTGATTTTGTAAGACAATCTACAACAACAGCATAGGCTGGCATATAGGAATTTACTTCACATAAGTATTCCAAAGCTTTTATCAGTGTGATTTTACCAAGTCCATTACCATGAAATTTTTTGTGGACTGCCAGTTGAGCAAGCAAAAAAACAGGAACAGGATAATGAGGTAATTTTTTAGCCAGATTTACAGGTAAAGTTTCACGGCATATTGAGCCTGGAGTTACGCTGTAGAAAGAACAAATTGGATATTTTCGATTAGGTAAAGCAACTTTTGCGGGTAATACCATAGTTCTGCTTATACCTGCTTTCATATGCTTTGCCGCCTGGTTTTGAATAAATGTATTTAGTTCTTTTTCTCCACAGTCAAAAGATGCCCGGTCATGTACAGACTTATTCAACTCCTTAAAACTTTTACTCCAACTCATTTTAAAAGCCGTTTTCTTTAGTTGATTTTACAGCCTTTCTTAAAGCTTTATTGGGATCTTTAGCCTTTTCACAAGCTGAAATAAATTGGTCAAAGATATTGTCTTTTACAACTATGCTTTCATTTTGAGCTATAACTTGTGTAGCATTTTCATCCATTAATCTGACTACATACTCTGTAAGGCTTTTCAGGCCTAAAAGAGCAGAAGCTTTTTCAGCTTTAGCTTTAACATCTTCATCAAGTCTTATGTCTAACCTTGCAGTTGCCATTTTACCCTCCTTTTTGTACGGATTATTTCCGTCTTTTTAAAAGTAACATTTTATTTAACAAACTGCAATAAAATTCGGGGGACACAATACATATTTATTTCAAAATTCGGGGACACAATACATATTTATTTCCAGTTCGGTCAGCAAATTGTTACTACTCGGTTATCAAGAAGGATATTCTGAATAATGGGATATTCGGCGAGATAAGACAGCAGACCGCATATTTAAAAGAGAAATCCCAGGACGCCACTCTCACACTTGTGAAAATCAATAATGTCGGAGAAGATGCTGTGTTACTGGCATTTGACAGCGTCAGGACAAATACGCTTTTCCAAAAAGGCAGGGGGCAGAATATGCGGTGTGACTATGTCCTGATTTCAAATGGGGCCGCCTATTTCATGGAGCTGAAGTCAAGCAGGAAATCCGAAATTCGGTATCATGATGCCTGCATTAAAAAATTCAAAGCGGTTGAATGTCTTACAGGGTATATTGATGGCGTGACAGAAGCCTTTTATGACACAGAAAGCATTTTTTTCAACCTGAAAAGACGATTTGTTCTGTTTTACAAGGCCCCTTCCATTAATATCAAAACAACCAGCCGGAAACCTGCAGATAAACCGTTTCACGACAAACCGGAACATATGCTCTGCTGGCCTGTGGGAAAAAATGCAGATGAAGTAGATATCTCTTTTCTGGCCTGAAATCGGCCGGGGGCTGCGCCTGCCCGTGGATATTCACGGAAAACGGATCAAAAATAAAAAAATCAACAAACTGACCGTTATTGCCAATGACCACTATGATCATTTTGCCGAAACCCTGTAGAGCGATTTCAATGAAAGCATGGATTTTGGCAAAGATGAATTAATGAATTATATAATCCCGTGTTCGGCAACTGTGGGTTCATTTTGCCAGATTTTTGTTAAAATATCCAATAAATTCAGTTCCAGCAAACCGGCCGGCGGTGCCTTGATTAGGGGCTTGTGGAAGCGTATCGGCATTGGCAAGTGGCTATCCGAAGCCCTGAAGGATAGAGACTTCACCTTTATTTGTTCGATTTTCATGGTTCAATAATGATACCTGCATGAAAGGATTGTGATATAATTATCATCAACAGCGTAAACCAGTCGATTTGTATCATCAATCCTTCGGGACCAGAAACCAGATAAATTCTCTCTCAATGGTTCAGGTTTCCCTATCCCCTCAAATGGCAGCCTCATTGTGTCATTAATGAGTTTGTTTATTCTTTTTAAAGTCTTTTTATCTTGTGTTTGCCAAAAGATATAATCCTTCCATGCTTCTTCGGTCCAGGCTAATTTTCTATTCATCTATTAAATCTCTTTCCTGGACTTTCCCATTTCTAAATTGGTCAATGGATTTTGTTAAATGTGCAGCATTGGCAGGTGACCTGAGAAGATAAACAGTTTCCATGAAACTATTGAAGGTTTCCAGTGACATAACAACAGCATCTTCTGAATCACGACGTGTAATGATTGTATAATCAGCATCATCTATTACTTGATTCAATACGGTTTTTAGATTATTTCTTGCTTTGCTGAAATTGACAATTCTCATAATACTCTCCAACCTTGTCTGTTTTATTGTACAATAATAATGATCAATTTTAAACTTGTCAACTGTTTTGTACAAGTAAGGCAGTTTTTTTGTGAAATCGAAACTCGCCGGTCACCGGCGGCGGCTTTTTGCTGTCCGATGAACTGGCATATTAAGCGACATTTTTTCCAGACTTTTGTTTTCGAGGTGGAAAACTAAAACGCTTCTGTTTTGAATCCTTTTGACGTTTTATAATATCTTCAAAAGTTGTAAAAAAATCGGCAGGACGCGAACAGTCGGCCAGACCAGCCGATTCCGGGCATTGACTGTTTTTTGTTTTTTTAAAAAAATTGACATTCACTGTCACTAATTGTAATTTATATAGTAAATGAATCAGATTGCCCCAGCAATATTGTCATGAAATTAACACGATGAAATTTCCCAGCTGGGTATACGGAGCGTTATCAGATTTTAAGGGGTATCTTCTTTTATATTCCTGAAATCTACCGCCTGGGCCTGAAATTCAAATTCAAGGCCGGAGCACGACCCAAAGTGCTCAGTGGAAACGGACCTATAGTCTTTCTTTTTATACTTTCACTGGATGATCAAATTTTTTAATGAAAATATTTACCTGTCAAAGGTCAGCTGTAAAAGAGTTGAATCTTTGTAAGCTGGATGTCCGCTTTTAACCGCCAAACGGTCTTTATCCTTGTCATTCCAGCAGTGTC
>JAWLEA010000198.1:0-4235 GCA_041686345.1 Polyangia bacterium
AAATATTTTGAAAAAAGTTTTCATTTTTTTTGAAATTCTTTATTTTTTTGTGGATTGCAGGGAGATTGGAAAATTACATAGAGTAGTGGAGGGAAGAAATGGGGTGATTCCTAACCCGGATCGGGAGTTGTATATTTTTTAAATAGGGTTTAAGATAATGTGATTTTGTTTTTTTAATTGATATTTATGGAGTGTATTATGTTTTCTGAAAAGCATTATCTTGAAAGAAGAAAAAAACTGAGAGTAAAAATGGAAGGTGAAAATATTCTTATTTTCGGACATAGTGATAATCCGAAAAATTATCATGATAATATTTATCCTTTCCGACAGAATTCCAACTTTTTGTATTTTGCCGGTCATCAGATACCTGATATGGCCTTGGTTATGACAGAAGATGAAGATATCCTGTTTGGACATAAACCCACAATGGATGATATTATCTGGACTGGCTCCCTTCCGACTTTGCAAAATTTGGGAGAACGTTGTGGTGTTGACAGGGTGATGGATATAAGTGAGTTGGCGTCTTTTTTACAAAAACTCAAGAATAAGGTTCATTATCTTCCGCCTTATAGAGGTGAAAGTGTTTTATTTCTTTCTCAACTTCTTGATCAAGATCCCCGTCAAATCAAAAAGGGGCATTCACCTGAGTTGATGAAGGCCGTTGCTGATTTGCGCAATGTAAAGTCAAAAGAGGAAATTAATGAAATTGAATTTGCCCTGAGTGTATCAAAAAAGATGTATGATGCCGCCATAAATACTATCAGGCCTGGTATTTATGAATATGATATCAAAGAAGCAATTGCCCATGCTTCCCGCAAAGAACAGTGTGATTTTTCCTTTCCGCCTATTGTTACTATTCATGGAGAAGTTCTTCATAGTCATACTTATTCTAATCAAGCATCGACCGGAGGGTTGATTTTAATCGATTCAGGAGCGGAAACCCCGGAAGGATATGCTAGCGATATAACTCGTACTTTTCCGGTAAATGGAGAGTTTGCTCCCAGGCAGAAAGATATTTATGAAATTGTTCTTTCAGCACAGAAGCAGGCGATCGAGGCAGCAGCGCCAGGAGTAATGTTCAGGGATATGCATCTGATTTCAGCCCGGGTCATTACTGAGGGCTTGACCGATTTGGGGTTAATGAAAGGTGATTCAAAAGAAGCAGTCAGACTTGGAGCCCATGCATTATTCTATCCTCATGGACTTGGGCACATGATGGGGCTTGATGTTCACGACATGGAGGATTTGGGTGATATAGTGGGATATGGGCCTGATTTGTCTCGTTCACAGCAGTTTGGACTTGCTGCTTTAAGGATGGCTCGCAAGTTGGAGCCGGGTTTTGTTTTTACTGTTGAACCGGGGATCTACTTTATTCCAGCGTTGATAAAACAATGGCGAAGTGAGAAAAAATTTGCAGAATTCATAAATTATGAAAAGGTACAAAAATTTATGGATTTTGGAGGAATTAGAATAGAAGATGATCTTTTGGTAACTGAAAAGGGTTACAGAATTTTAGGTGAAGGAATTGTCAAGAAGCCCAAGGAAATAGAAACTGAATTCTCCGGCAGATAATTACTCTATCATAATTACTCTGAATTGAATTGACGTGAAGAAGTCGTCGCAGGTTTTAACAATTTCCACTTGCGGTCAAATTGTCCAGGTGGCAAAGAATGCAGAAACAGTTTCAATAATACAATAATAATTAAAACGCCGGGGATAATACCAAAGGAAGTATAAGGAAATGATTTGGTAATTTGAGAGGTTGATTCATAGTTGACAGCAAAAAGTTCTATCTGGGGTTCTTTGGTAAAAAAAACACCAAAGGCGATAGAGACTACTATTAAATTATAAAAGCCGTGAAAAAGCATGCTTGGCAGGAGACTGTTTGATTTTTCACTGAGATAGCAGGCAATAATTCCAACCAGAGTAAGTAGAAATAATCCCATCAGTTGAACATGTACCAGGGAGAAAATAATTGAGGTATAGACTGCAGCCAGAAAAAAAGGTTTGTTTCTGAGACGCAGCATTCTAAATAACAGTCCTCTGAAGAAAAGTTCTTCTGTGAGTGGGGCTATAACAACTGTTAAAAAATAGATTGCCAGAATCATCAATGGTGATTTCAGGGCCAGGTACTGAAAATTCTCCATTGTATTTGAACTTGTGTTTAAACCCGGAAACAGATATTGCAAAAGCAAATCAAGTTGTGAGCCGGTAAACATCACCACCGGTATTAAAATTGCCAAAACGACAAAGCCCCATAATTTTGGCAGGAACAAATCATAATTGAGTATGTGTTTTGGCAGAAAAAGAACTTTTTGGATAAAGAAGGCCCCTGCTGCCCAAATTAATGACATGGTGGTGAAAATTACGATTGTAATAAAACCTTTAGAATCGGGAAGGTTAAACAGAGAATCGGTCAGAAAAAAAATACCTGCAAAAAGTATTTGAAATAAATATATTCCAAGGGTAAATAAAAAAACGGCCAGATAGCCCATAGGTTTGGGAGCGTCCAGATTGCTCAGTTCTGGTTTTTTGAAATCTGGATTATCTGGTTCTGTGGGATATTGGTTCATGATTATTTCCAATTGTAATCAGATACAGTATTTTGCGAATAGTGCTTCATTGTAAAAACATTGTCTGCATTAAAATTACTTTGCAGATATCATCTTTAATTTCTGTTTTGCACACAGACAGAAAAAAAACAAGATAGAAAAGGTTTTTCCATGGTTATCTACTTATTGTCATTTACCCTTATCTTTGGTCAGACAAAAGAGACTAAAAGAATTAAAGCTCCGAACAATGGCAAATACGCCAATCAGAATATACTAAATTCCCCAAAAGGTGAAACAGACAAAAAGAAAAATTTAATGGCTCGCAATCCGGTTTTATTTACAACTGTGGGATATATTTTAGCTCCTCTTTTTGCGGGTATCATCGGTTTGCAGATGTGGGACTGGGGAGATCAAACCCATTTCAAAGCAGGATCAGACGGATGGCTTGAGCAGGATCAAACTCACGGAGGTGCTGATAAAACTTCTCATATGTACGCTTTTTATATGGGTGCCAAGCTTTTCAGCAGGTATTTCAGGAATGTGTTTCCCGGCAGAAGGAATTTGGCAGCTGTTTTGGGAGCCGGAGTTTCCACCCTTGGCGGAATAGCTATTGAAGTTGGTGACGGATTTGCCACTAATTTTGGTTTTTCCTATACAGATCTTGTTTTTGATCTAGCTGGAGTTGCTCTTGGATTAGCTCAGGAATTGTGGCCCTGGTTTGATGATTTATTCGATTTTTCAATTTTAATTTTTCCTTCCGCTGGTTATTTGAGCGACAGAAATGATAAGAAAATTGATTTTATCACAGATTATTCCGGCCAACTTCTTGCTTTTCATCTGCGATTAGGGGGAATTCCGGGTCTCAAAAAGACTTTTTTGAAGTATTTCAGGTTTGACCTTGGATATTTTACCAGATGTTATCAACCCTATGATGCCTGTTCCAAAGAAACAACAGGAACAAAAGAATTTGAAAGCAGAAATGTATATCTTGGGTTTTCCTTCGATTTTGCCCGCATTTTTGCCCTGAGCGATAATGCAAAACTTCAATCAGCAGGTGAATTGTTGAGGTATTTTAATATTCAAGGATTTGCCCCTCTGGGAGTTAATTTCGATATAAACGATTCTGGCAAACTCTACCCCGGTCTCAGTCATTCCTGGTAAATTTTATTCTTGTAATCCTTTCTACTTTTTGTCTATTCTTTAATCAAGTTTCCTTTGTTCCAAATTTCAAACCAACACCTTATTTGTCAATTTTCCCAGTTCCGATCATAACCGGGAAAGATTAAGTGAGTTTTTATGTCAAAATTTTCTTTTTTACTGATTGCTATTTTCTTCTTCTTTGCTTGTACTGATAATAAAGAAAGTGATACTGTTTCCACTGACAAAAATAGCCCTCACCCGGATGGGGACGCAATGCGTGCCCTTTCAAAATCTGAGGAAAGTCCCTTGATCAAAAAAATCAAGCAATTGATTGTTAAACGCAAATTTGCCGAGGCCTTGAATTTGGTTGATACAAATCTGAAAAAAAGCAAGGAGAAGAATCAACTACTCTATTTAGGGGGAGTCGCTGCTTTTAACCTGAAAAAATTGGTAAAAGCTCAAAGTATGTTTAAGGAAGCGTTAGCCAATGGAGCCGACTTTGCTGACCTTTATGTCAATTATTCTGAAACCCTGTTTTATTTG
>JAWLEA010000058.1:0-18651 GCA_041686345.1 Polyangia bacterium
GTCGTGTGAAGGATTACTCTGATTACAGCGATTCAAAATTGATAAATCTGGCTGTTGCCAAAGACGAACTGGCTTTCAAGGAGCTGGTGAGCAGGCATCGAGGCTGGGCTTTCGGTTTTGTCATCAAAAATGTAGGCCAAAAAGAAACGGCCTGGGATATTACCCAGGAAGCCTTTGTCCGGGTTTACAAAAACCTGGAAAATTTTCGTCATGATGCGTCTTTCAATACTTGGTTTCACCGTATTCTGTACAATCTGTGTATTGATCACTGGCGCAAATCAGGTCGCAAAATCAAGACTGAATATCAAGACGAACTTTCCTGGGATAAAAAAAGGATTTCCCCCGCCGGTGATCAACGCCGGGAAAATCCCGAGAAATCCACCAAACGACGTGAGGTCCTGGGACTTTTGCAACGAGCTCTTGAAACTCTCAGTGCCCAGCACCGCAACATTATTATTCTGCGGGAGATGGAAGGTATGAGCTATCAGAAAATCGCCAAAATAATAGACTGTCCCAAAGGCACAGTCATGTCGAGGCTGCATCATGCCCGCAAAAAAATTATTGAATTCATGAATAAACACGGATATTCATCATCGGAGATCTAACAAAATGACCACTAAAAACACAGGTAAAATCGAGCCTGAACTTCTCAGCGGTCTTCTAGACCAGGAACTCGATCCTCAAAACAAGAAAAAAATTCAAACTTACCTGGAACAAAATCCCGATGCCAGGGAACAATATAAAAAACTGCAAATTTTTTCCCAACAAATGAGGGAGCTCAATTCAATTCCTGTTCAACCCCCTGAAATGAAACCTTTCTGGAAAGAATTAAAAAGCAGGATCAACCTGGAAGAATCTGGTCTTTCCCAGCCGGAACCTGCTGTTTCCAGCACAGAACTCCTTAAAATCATAACTGAATCCAGAAAACAGCCAACCATGGCTCAAAAAATTGTCGGCAGTTTTGTTCCGGCTTTCACCGGAGCAATTGTAGCTCTGGCAGTAGTATATTTTTTCGCTCTGTCCACTGGAATTCTTGATAAAAATCAGACTATCGTCAATCAAACACCTGATTCCAAACTCAACCAGGCAAAAAATTCCAAAGATTCATCAAAGAACATTCTGGTAAAAACCAAACAACCGGATAATAAAAATCTTAAAAAGGTATCAAATCCTCTTCTTGACAAAAAATTCAATAAAAAAACTCTGCCCCAACCGGATCAAAATATAGAAAAAATCATCAACAAAGATGATTCCTGTGTTATCGAGCGCATGGATACCGAGGATGATGTCATCACAACCGTTTTCAAGGTAAAAGACAAAGACGGTTCCATGATTACGGTAATCTGGATACCATTTAAAAATGCATCTCCATCAATCTAAAGCAGGAGAATAACCAATGAAATCTATTGTTATATCAATACTGACTTTCCTACTGGCAACCCTGATTATTGTTCCCAATGCCAGAGGTGACAACAAGGTCAAATGCACCACTTATTCAATTCTGGCCAAAGAAGAAAAGGGCACCTATTCCAAATCTCTTAAAAAGTTCAAACACATTTTTAAAAAAATGCCCTTCAAAATTTATAAAAGTTTCAAATTATTAAACAAAAATAAGCTTGCTCTTTCCAACCGGGAAAAAGTTGCCAAGATTGGCAGCAATTTGAAATTATCAATAAAACTTCTCGACAGAATCCTGAGCAGTGACAACAAAACCCGTTATCGCATCAAACTGAGGATCCTGAAAAAGAAAGAAAATAAGAAAAAATATTCCACAATTTACAGCATGGTAATGAAACTTTCCGGTGACAAACCCATGTTTCTTGCCGGACCCCAAAAAGGCGGGGGAACTTTGGTCATAGGCCTTATTTGTCAATAGTTCCATGAAAAAACTCCTTCTGTTTGTTCTCCTTCCAATCTTTGCTGTCGCCGGATTCAGTTACTGGTATATCCCCCGCAAATTAAAAACAATCATTCAACAAAAATTAAACAATGTTATTGCAACCAGAGGGTTCCAGCTCAGCAAACTGGACATCAACCTCGGCTGGAATTCCATTGAACTGGACAATCTTGAATTGCAAGGAGAAAATCTGCGAATAACCATAAAAGAAATCCAGATTGACAACTATCAATTGACAAGCATTCTGCCCCTTAAAATCAAATTGGGCAAAATCACCTTGAATAATACCGGAATCAAGGGTGATATCAAAGAATTAAAACACAAAAGCAGTAATTTCAGCAATTTCAAAACACCTACCTACAGTGGAGGCTCAATAAGTTGGAATCAAATTGCCTTGAACGGCGTCTGGCTAAATATCAGCAGCAAACAAGGAAAAATAATCTGTGAAGATGGACAGGGCCACTTCACCAAAAAAAAGGGAGGTAAAATTCAACTGGAAAATCTGGCACTTGATTCGAGTTTGATCCCCGTTTATTTTATCGATACCCTGAATCTGGAAATAAGTCCTGACAGAAAAGTCAAAAGAGCTACAATGAAAGATTTGACCTGGAATCTGTCAAAAAAAATGAAACTCTACACAGGTTATGTAGAACTGGAACCTGATAAAAAACACAACATTTCATTTCAGATAACAGGCAAAATTCTGCCGGAACTGGGCAAAATCAAAACCAGGGGATATTGGAATCACAGTTCCAAAAAATTATCAGGCAAGGTTCTTCTCACCGATTTCAAGCCCGGTACTTTTCTGCCGAAAATTTTGCCTCTCCCCAAAAAAGAAAACCTTCAAATTGATTCTTCCTTCAAATTTTTATTTACTCCTAAACTGGTTTCACTCAAGGGCACTGGTTCTCTGGACAAACTCAGGATCTATCATAAACTTGTCTCTACCCTTCCGCTTAAATTTAAAAAGCTCAGCTCCAAATTTGCTCTCAGTTATAATCGCAACCAGGATAAACTTCAGATTAAAAATCTGGAGATTGAACACAAATTTGCCCGAGCTCTGGCCAAGGGGGAAATTACAAATTTGAAAAGCAAAAAACCAATTGTAACAACCAGGATTGAAGTTCCTGAAATTCACTGTAACCGATTAAAAGAATCCATCCCCGCGGGTTTTATCCCTCATCTTTCTCAATTTAAACTTTCAGGAGCACTTCATTCCAAGATCAGAGCAAAAATAAATTTTGCCGATATTTCCAAAAAAACAATAGAATTGAGTGGTAATATTCCCATTGAGAAATGCAATGTGCTCAAAGCCCCTCCCTATTTCAGAAGTTCCAGAATCAAAAACGATTTTGATTTTGAAATTATCGAACCCGGGGGTCAATCCATAGTTGTTGAAGTTTCCCAATTATCCGATTGGTTTACCCCTCTTGATCAAATTTCCAAATATATGGTGAAAGCAGTTCTAACCACTGAAGACAGCAGATTCTGGCGACACAGGGGTTATATTCCCTCAGAATTCTCATCGGCACTGGCACGCAACCTTAAAGCCGGCAAATTCAAATGGGGCGCCAGCTCCATCACAATGCAAATTGTCAAAAATGTATTTCTGAAAAGACGTAAAACCATAGCTCGCAAGCTGGAAGAATTATTTCTTACCAGTTATATCGAAAAAGATATCTCCAAACGTCGACTTATGGAAATCTATCTCAACATTGTGGAACTGGGTCCGGATATTTATGGAATTACCAAGGCTGCAATGCATTATTTCGGCAAAAACCCCGCCAATCTTTCAATAAGGGAAGCAATTTTTTTTGCCAGTATCCTTCCCTCACCCAAAAAACGCTATCGCTATTATTGCCAAGGCAAATTATCTTCTTTTTGGAAAAGACATCTCAAATATCTTTTGGGGGTAATGAAAAGAAGAAAACATATTACCGAGGAAGAATATCAGCAGGCCAATGAAGAAGAGCTACAGTTTGATCATTTCAATTTTCTTGGAAAAAACAATTGTTACCGAAAAATCAGAAAATATACCGGAAACTAACTGATTATTTAGCCCCTTTTTCAATTTGGTGGTAAAATTAACAATTGTTCTAAACCCGGTTGGTTAAATAACTTTTACAATGGGCGTGATTGTGATTCATCACCTTTTTCCGGAGTTCTCGCAATTCCTGATTGACTTTGGGCAAATTATCCGCCTGAGCCTGGGTCAAAACTCTGACGCCGGGAGCAAGATAACTGTCAGGGAGGATTTGAATTCCCTTGCCCACATAGGTTCCATAATGCAAAAAGGAGCCTTTGCCGATTATAGTTCCACCTCCATCAACTACGGTTTGAATATAAAGAGTAACTTCATCTTCAACAATTGCTCCGTGAACAACAGCCTGATGTGCAACAATAACTTCTTTGCCTATACTGCGGGTGGCTGCATGAACAATTGCTCCGTCCTGAATATTTGTACCATCATCTATAACCAAAGGTTCAGGAGAATCGTTCTCATCAAGTCTGATTACAGCGTGGGGTGCAATATAACATCCTTTCCTGATGATGACACCGCCAATTATCAGGGCTGTGGGATCTACCCAGGCTTCGGGACTAACCACCGGTTTTTGCATCAGGAAATTGCGTTGATCTATATAGGTTACCGCTTTAATTCTTTCATTCTGTTTTTCAAGCCATTCGTGGGGCTTGTCTATATTTGCAGCGATGGACAGTGGAAAAGGAATAAGATTATCCATTGATTTCTCCCGGTTGATTTTTCATGAAGTTAACTGATATTTATTCAACAATATCAGTGACTGTACAAGTTTGAATTTCCATAATCAGATAAAGCATCAGTTTTTCCTGAAGCAGAAGAGAATAATTGTAACCGCCATCGGATGGACCTGAGCCGGAATGAGTATGGTACACAGTATATAACACCTTACCACAATAATAATTCCAGGAAACAGTGATTGGGTTATCGGTATAACCGCTCCAAGTCCCATACATCCAGACTTTCGGTTCCTTGATTAACTGCCCGTCAATACAATCTGGATCGCCATCATTGGAGCAATCTCCCTGAAGACCGGGATTGAGGTTTTCGATAATATCCCAAGCAGCCAGCAAATCGATGGAAGAATTGGGATTGATAACATCCAGCCATTCTTCTAACTTTTGATCTCCGGGAGTTCCGGCTGGATCATATATATTCCCGTGATTGCAAGTTCCAATAGTGGAAGGAGCTGAACTGCCAGCTCCACATTCGGAGTTGCCATCATAAAAGGAAAGAAATTCGGGAAAAGGCTGCTCAGCCCAGTCGTAAGAATAGTCATCTACATATAATTTGCCGCCTTCTTCGACGTATTGTTTTAAATTGGCGGCAATCTGGGAATCGTTGAGATAGAAAGCATCGTCGCCACAGGTTGTAATAATCAGATTATATTTTCTGAGCTCGTTGATATCGGCGGCTATGTATTCGGCATCCATATCTGTTACTTCTTTGACTTCGACTCCATAGGCAAAGCCCAGAGCTGAAAACATGGGAGCCATTTCTTCGTAATTCCCTTTAATCACCAGAATTTTGGGTATCCAGGCTCCATGAAAAGGATCGTGAGAATTGGGCAAAGTAACCATACGATCTGAAGCCTCGGTGACCGGTGATGAAAAATCTTCCGATTGACCATCGTCGCCGGTAGTATATTGGGTTACCCTTCTGAAATCTCCTTTTTGGACCGTGATCCAGTAAGTTTTATTGGCATATAATTCCAACTCAAAAGTACCGTCGGCTTTGGTAAAAGTATGATCAACACTTTGGGGAACTTCCACACATTCATTACAATAATTGCCTTCAGGAAGAGGATCGGGCTCATAACCGTAGGCAGCCACCAGAGCTTCATAAACAGGAACCCTGTTTTCTGCAAGCACTTGGGGATCATCGCTGCCTGGAGCCATAACTTTACCGGTAAGGGTGAATTTAGGCTGGGTATTGTGATTATTGTTGTTGTTTTGATTGTCACAAACAGGATCGGACAAACATTCAATATCGTCACAATCAATATACCCATCACCATCGTCATCAATATCGTTGTCGCAAATCTCCCGGCCATTATTGACATTGTTGGAGGAATTCCAACTGTCATTGCCGCCGCTGTCTGCATTGCATGAAATTATTAAAAAGAGAAATGCAAGAAGAAAAGAAAGTTTGGACATAATAAAAAAAAAGCTTTCTGCTAAAACAATAGATGGTATAAATTGTAAATAATTTGATGTTTTTATTAATATACTTTATAAATCTTATTATTCAACCAGATATTCAAGTTGTAAAACAATAATTTGATTTTAGCTTTAAATTGTTTTGAAAAATCATGAAATTTCTGGTAATAATTTAGTTCCCATCCCAGAATGTTTTATTTGCTTTTGGTGTGGGAACTAACAACAGGTGATTATTTTTTATAATTGTCAACCTGCGGATATACAGGGTTTTATTACAGACCGGCTAAGAGCTTTCCAAGAGATATTTAATTGGATCATCAAAAACACATTCTCGAATAAACCGGCCAATCTTTGCCTTTCAGGTTGCAAATAAATTAATAATCAACCTCAGGTTTTTAAACAACAAACGGATTTTCCGGTTTCTCTGCCCGGGTATCATTTACTACTCGCGTGCAAATACTCCGGCCAATTCATCCCGGGAGGTACAAATTGGGTTTCTTCAAAAATATTTTCGGCGGCAAAAGTAAGCAAGAAGAAAAAGACGAACAGGTGCAAGAAAAAGTTGTACAAGAAGAAGAAAAAGAAGAGGTTGCACAAGAACCTGAAGAAAAAGATGAAAAAAAAGATACGGAATCCTCATCACAAGATATAAAAAAAAATGAAAAAGATGAAAACCAGGAAAAAAAACAGGATAAATCTGAAGTATTTTCCGATGAATCAAATACCGTCTCCGGTGAAATAGGTGCTGTTTCCGGTGAGCTTCCTGTTTCAACTCCCGAATCTGAAGAGGAAGATCAGGAAAAAACTGAAAAAATGGAAGCCGTTTCTGAATCAGATGAGAACGAAGAAGATAAATATGAAGAAAAAGATCTGGATGAAACAGAAGATGAAGAAAAAGATCTGGATGAAACAGAAGATGAAGAAAAAGATCTGGAAGTAGAATCAGCTTCTTCGGAAACCCAGGAAGATAAATCGGTTCTCAACATTCTCAAAGGTACAGATTTTGAAAACGATGATCTTTTTGGCGGCAATGAAGAAAGCGAATCGGGAGCCGAAGAAAATTCCAGAAAAGATTTTTCCTCCCACATCGAATGCACCAATTGCTCCAAAAGTCTTCCTGTTCCCTATGTTGGATATCCGGCCAAAATCACCTGCCCTTTCTGTCTCAACATCAACGAATACAAAGCTTGAACCTCAGTGATTAACCAATAAAACTGAAAATGCTTCTTCCCATTACCTCCCTTGAATTTGTAAAAATAATCACCATGTTAAAAGAAGACTCAGGGAATTGTTCTTCCTTGTCAAATCAACTCAGGAGCTTGTAGCACACTTGTCGGTTGAAATAATTTACTTCAACAATCAACCAGTTTTTTCCCTTTGTTCAACGAAAAGAGATTTAAAATGAAAATACTTATTAAAAACCTGTTGGAAATTGCCACCTGTGATCAAAATAATCGGTATTTGCGCGATCATGATATCTTGATTGAGGGCAATCGAATCAAAACAATCGACAAAAATCTCGAGGTCGAAGTTGACTTGGAAATAGACGGTAAAACCATGGTGGCTCTGCCTGGAATGGTAAATACTCACCATCATCTTTATCAGACTCTTTTTCGCAATCTCCCTCTGGTTCAGAACGTTTCACTTTTTGACTGGTTGATCAATCTTTACGAAGGCTGGCGTTATATTACCCCTGAAGCTGTTCACAATGCAGCACTCACGGGATTGGGCGAACTCCTGCTTACCGGATGCACTCTTGCTTCTGATCACCATTACCTGTTCCCACGAGGTTATGGTCAAGAGTTGCTGGCTGCCGAAATTGAAGCTGCCAGACAACTTGGCATTCGCTTTTATCCCACCCGAGGTTCCATGTCCCGAGGCAAAAGCAAAGGAGGACTACCCCCGGATGATGTAGTACAAACTGAAGATACTATTTTGCAACAAAGTGAAGCTTTTATCAATAAATACCACAACCCCAATCCGGGAGCCATGACCAGAGTTGCCCTGGCACCCTGTTCCCCTTTCTCGGTAACAGCTGAACTTTTAAGTGAAAGTGCTCAATTGGCAAGAAAACACAATGTTCGTCTTCATACCCATTTGGCCGAAACCAAAGATGAAGAACAATTTTGCCTCCAGCAGGAAAAGATGCGTCCCCTTGAATTCATGGAATCGGTAAATTGGCTCGGCGATGATGTCTGGTATGCTCATGGAATCTGGTTTAATGAAGAAGAAATCAAAAAACTCGGAAAAACCGGAACCGGAGTTGCCCATTGCCCTTCATCAAATATGAGGCTGGGCAGTGGGATCTGTCACATCAATGAATTGAGGGAAGTTGGAGCACCGGTAGGACTTGCCGTAGACGGTTCAGCCTCCAACGATTCTTCAGATATGCTGGCTGAAGCAAGACAAGCCCTTTTATTGCATCGTATTGGAAAACATGGCGTCAGTGCCACCAATGCTCCCATGATTATAGATATGGCAACTCGCGGCGGAGCACAAGTTTTAGGCTGGGAAGATGAAACAGGTTCCCTTGCTCCCGGTTATCTAGCCGACCTGGCTCTTTTTGATCTTAACGATATAGCCTACGCCGGTTCCCTGCATGACCCCAGTGCAGCTTTGCTTTTCAATTCGGGAAGAAGGCGAGCTGCCTATGTTTTCGTTGATGGCAGAATGGTTGTCAAAGAAGGAGAACTGGTGAATGTAGATGAAAAACTGGTAGTGGAAAAACAAAATAAGATTGCCGCCGAACTGGTAAATAAAGCCAAGAGCGATGTTGATCTTCTGGCAAAAAACCCGGGAAAATAATCCAATTATTCTTTAGTTCCCATCCCAGAATGGTGGTTATTGGACGGTGACCTTCTGGTTTGGGATGGGAACTGTTTAAATTCAAAACCATATTTTGAATATGTGTAATCAGCAAATTATCGAAACCGCCGTCGCTTTGGCTTTTGATGCCAAGTTATCATATTTTCCCAAAATTTCAGCCACTCCTTCCAAAGAACTGTTTTGCAATTTTCCAATCAACACTCCAAAATTGCAATTTTCCAAGGGAGAAATTGGATAAATTGAAAATCTTCTCCCAGTAATTATACTTTTTCTGTCTATTCCCCTGAAATCTGACAGTTGAACTCTGAATCCACCGGCTTCTGTTTTAAATCTGAAAAATCTATTTAAAATTCGTGAACCTATTTTCATCTTCTTTTCCTTCCCGATAATGTTCAAGAGTGAGTAATACTGTGGCTACTGCCTGATATAATTCAGGGGGAATTTCCTCTCCCCCTGGTAATTTGTAAAGAGAACGAGCTAATTTTACATCTCGATAAATCGGTATTTTTTCCTTACGGGCGATCTTTTTGATCCTGTGGGCAATATTATTGATACCACTGGCTACAACCATGGGGGGTGCACCATTTTTTCTTTCTTTCAAAGCAACAGCTACATGTTCCGGATTAATCACTATCAGATCTGCCTCCTTGATTGCACTGAACATCTGTTCTTCCAACAATTCCTGGTGCAATCTTTTACGTTCACTTTTATGATGAGGATCTCCTTCATCCTGTTTTTGTTCCTTTTCCACTTCATAGGGGGTCATCATCAAAGAGCGTTGCTGCCTGAACCAGACAAAAAGATAATCAGTCAGTCCAGCAAATATTAAAAAGAGCAATAAAAACAATAAAAAATTTGTGATCAGGTTGGAAAAATTATCCAGGGCAACTTTGATATTGCTGGCGGCGCCAAGACTGATTATCCTGGATAAATTGAACCTGAGAAAAAAATATATTATTAGAAATACCCCCAGCAGAGCCACAACGGCCAGGCCAAGATCCCATAATTTTCTGATAGAAAATATTCTTTTGAAACCTTCTTTGGGAGAAATATTTGATAATTTAGGCATCAACATGTGATAATTGAATCTGAAACCAATCTGAGCAATTCCTCCAGCCAAAGTAAATACCAACAAAAACAAACCTAAGGGAATAAACAATTCCATCAAACCGGATAATCCAAATAGAAGACTTTGGGAGAAAGAAATTCTTCCGACAAAGGAATATTGGGCGATAACTGCAAGCTTTCGGGTAACCCAACTTAAAAAGAACAAAATAAGCAGCACAAAACCTGTTAACTGAATAACTCCAGAAAATTTATTCGAATATGCAACTTGACCTTTTTCATAGGCTTGCTTTTTTCGTTTTTCAGTTGGTTTTTCTGTGGGATTGCCACCTTGGTTTTTTGCCATCTCGGATTCCGTCAGATTTTGTTGTTATTTTCGAATTTTTAAAAAAAAATATCTACATAAAATTTAATTTTTTCTCAATTTTTTTCTTATTTTCTTGGAAAGGGAAGACAATCAATTAAATAAAACAATGATTATCCCCTTGTTTTTACATAATTTTAGAATAAAAACTCAAACTGATAATAAAGACAGAGACTTTTCAGTCAATCTAAATTTTGTAACAAAACTATCTGACAATAAAATCAAGATCCATGGAAAAATATTTGGTAACCAGTTTCACCATTTGTCCGATAATTCTGCCATTGCTGCCAGTATCTCCCTGATCTGTAATATAAACATTTCCGTCGGGACCGGTGGCTGCACAGGCAGGAAACCTGATACCAAGATCTCCGCGAAATTGATTAAAACCGCCGTTAATTGCAAAAACAATTTCATATCTGAAAGGTATTGACCGGGTTTCATCTCCTTCAAGCCAAAAATCAAAAAAAGGAGTTTCCTTGAGACCGGGTTCAACAGAAATTCTGTAATCAAAAGGAGTACCGTCTTTGACTACACAATTACCGTTGGAATCAGTGGTAAATGGTGATTGGAATTGGGTAACGCTTCCTTCCAGCATGAATTGATCATCGATTCTGATTTCATAATTCTGCAATCCATTGTAACACCAGCGGGCATCCTTGGCTGGATGTGGTGCACTTGCACAATAGCCTTCATCTTTGAAGCAGATTCCACTTTTATAAACTCCGAGATTCCAACATTCACTGTCTTTACTACAGTTTTTCAACTGAGAAGTTCCATCAATAGTTGTTTCTTCTAGATAGTTAATATCGAGCTCAAGACTGTCCTGGCTAACGCTGGAAATTTTGTATTCCCGGTCGGAAGCCAGCAAACGACTGCAACTGTTAACGAAATCATCCACATGTTCTTCGGGAAAACACAGGCCATTGGAATCAAAACTCTGGAGAGGAGTACGTCCGCATACATAAAAGTCGGGGCAGTCAAGATCGTCTATGCATCCTCTGAAATGGATAACATCACCGGATTTTACTCCCAACTCGCAAAAATTTCCCCCTGCGTCTGAAAATTTGAGAACTCCGGAACCGTCTTCAATAAGTCCCCAAGCTCTTTCACTGCCGGCAATGTTGGCCTGATAATCAAGGGACCAGGCTTCATTCTGAACCAGATAATCCCGAATATTAACTAACCAGGAACCGTCTTTGGAAACAAGAGAATATTGTCCTTCTTCCAGATTATGAATAGAACCATCAATGAAATAGGTAAAAACATTGTCCAGACGAGGTCTGCCTGATGTATCATAATTGTTGTTGTCAAGATCGGTATAATTGCGGATCCTGTGGGCAAGCACTTCTGAAGGCCAGGTCCGTTCAAGCTCAGTACCATAGCGATAATTAAAAAGTTCATCGCTGAAATTTTCATCGATATTCAAAGAAAAAGCCATTCCATCACTGCTGATGATTATTCCAAATATGCCAAAAAAAGTTGATTTATCAGTTAGATCTTCGGCTTCATCTTCAGGCTCCTTTTCGAAAAAGGTGATATCAACAGCTTTCAACCCTCTTCTCAAATATATGCCGGGAGTTTGTGCCAGAAAATTACGAGGGTAAAGTCCATTGGGGACACATCCCCGCAATTCATCTTCGATATCAAGGGAAGGTAGAAAAAGAGTATCAACGTTGGTGTCACACTCAACCCTGTCTCGGAGTCTGATAACTCTGATATCTCCTTTGACAGTTATTCCATATAGGAATTTCCCCCACTTGGTTTCAGGACTGATACGCAGTCGTTTCCAACCGTCAGTTCCAGATTCTGTTTCGATTTCGGAACTTGAAGCAACATTGCCTGTAGCATCCAGGGTAAGATCGAGCAAAAGCTCAACTCTGGTTCCATCCTGAACATTCTGATAACCAACAAAAAGACTGGAACCATCTCGGACCATGTCAACAGGTCCTGCCAAGGGAAAATCTTGGGAAAAAGGTGGAGCGGCTTCGGAATCAAAGGGTGGATCCTGCGGACAATGGGGTTCAGAACCTGCTTCAACCAACAAGGTGGTGCCATCTCCGGTTTTCCAACTCTGCTGAATCAAGCCTTCTTCATCAACTCTGGCGATGAGATCGCAACGGGGAAAAAGAACCAGAAAGTTTCCAATTTCTTCGAGTAAAAGAAAATCAATGGGATTGGTTCCAATATTTCCTCCAGAAGTATGAATAAGCTTTTTTTCAAGTTGGAGTTGGTTTTCCTGTCCTTGAATATGTTTGAGCAATTCAGACAGAGAAAAAGAAGTAATGGCGGCTTTGCTGGAATTAAGAACATGAACCATTTCCCGATCCGAATCGATAATCAGATCTACTGCCGGAAAATTAACTGGAAAAAGATTATAACCGGGTGTATTTTCATCCAGATCCAGTATTCTTTTTTTGTCCAGATCAACAACAGCCAATTCACCTTTGGCAGTAGAAAGCACCAGGGCATATTTTTTGTAAGAATCAGGATCTGAAGCACACTCTGCAGCACTTACCGGAGTAGTGCCAAAATCTTCATCTACACAGAAAAACTGCATAGTTGTGGGACGTTCCAGAATTCTGCTTGGAGAGTCTTCGACATCATCTTCACAGCCAAAATTGAAAACCAGCAAAGTAATAAAAAATAGAGAAAAAAGTTTTTTCATAACATATATCCAATACGATCCACATTGCAAATCAAGGTAATTCGTGAATCATAAAACTTGCAAACAATAAGAAAAAGATGAATTAACCCTGAGATTAAACTTGGGTTTGAGTATTCTGATTTGAAAACCGGATCCTTGACAGAATTATCTAGAAATAAACACTGAAAAAACCATCGTCGCAGCTTGTAATTACTGAGAATCAATGGTTGATGGTTTACCAAGACGACCAATTCTTTTGTAGGTTCCGTTTTCAAACTTCATGAACGAAAGAGTTGATTCTCCGTAATTAACTGATATTATTCCATTAAAATCAGGTTCATCAACAAAAATAAATTCATGGGGTCCCGAACCGATATTAATTTGAGATACAATTCCATCAAATTGCGGTTCTACCACTGTCAACTTACCCATGGAAAAATTACTTACATAGACAAGATCATAACCGGCAATGGAATTGTCAACCTTGAGCAGACTGGGATTAATGGGCAGTTCAACAGAATTGAGTACCTTTAAAGTGGGAACATTATCTTCCCCTCTTTGCATATCAAGTGTAAGAAGCATCGAAGGGGTTTTGGTAAGAACATAAAGCTTTTTCCCGTCACTTGAAAGGGCCAGATCTCGAAGAGCAGGTCCAGATTCAAAAGGTCCCATGGGAACTTGAAGAAAATATCGTTTTACCGGAGTGAGGTAATCGAGGTTATCCCAGGAAGAAAATTGCCAAGTCAAAAGTACTATTTCGGTGAAAAAGGAGTTAGTGACCAGATAATATGGTTTATCCTCTGTATATGAAGCTATACCGTAAGAACCGGAATAACCGGAAACCTTGCTCATAATTCCGCTATTCAACTGAGAAACTGTTGGAGGTTCCGAAAAAACATCGACTACAGTGAGATCTCCTGTTCCGAGATGGGTGGAAATAATATAGCCGTACTCGGGATCGTGTTTCAACTGAAAAGGATCGGAAGCCAACCCGTCTTCAACTGTTATTTTGTTATTTTTACTGCATTTATGGGGAAATTCGTTTGAACAACCATTACCACAATCAAGACAAAAGACCTTTCCCTCCTGATCCTTTTTAACATCAAGCCAGGTAAGATGGGGGCCGCCTCTGACTGCAACCATTATCCGGTAATCAACTTCACTGTCATCCGGAGCCGGGAAAAAAACCATATTTCCGGCGTAGGAATCAAGCCATTTGGTGGTCTGAATTACCTCATCGTCAAGTTCACAGATATATTCATCAAGATTCTGAGGATCCTGATAACAATTACCATGGTCACCGGGATTTGTCATCATGGTAACAACCTTTTCAAAATCAAGACCCATCAAAGTTGAACCATTATATTTCAAATCCGAATTGCCGTTGGTTACGAAAAGAGTTTTCTTATCCATGGAGAGTTTGATCCCGGTGGGAAAAAAGAATTCATCCCGGGGGGGATCAATCCCGGGCAACTCTTCGGCACAGGCTGTATATAAAAACAGCATCAAAAAAAGAAAGTAAAGGTTTTTTAAGCTCATGTATTTAATCCATCCTGACTGAAAGATTTTGCAGATGTTTTCCAATAAAAAGAGTAATAATTCCTCCGGCAAAATACCCGGTTAATTTTCCCTGGGGAGTAAACCCGCCAAGAAAATCATCCGGAACCAGTAGCCAATATCCAGGATCCAGCAAATGGAAAGAAAGGTTTTCCAATTTATACAAATCCCAAAGCTTCAACCCCGAATAAAACATAAGAGCCAAGCCGCCAAATAAAATCAGTATTCCTGTATAATTGAGCAAATTTCTCATTTAAGTCCTGCCAGAAGTTTAAAATCGGCAACTTTACCAAAGAGATTATCAAGAAAAGCAACTATTGCCACTCGATTATCCCGTAGTTTCCGGTTGTCGCACAACACCCTCACACCCTTGCGATCATCAAAGAAAATATCCACATATTTCCATAAAGGAATAAAAGTGTTTAATATTTGAGAATATTCCTTCTTTTTTAGGAGTTTATCAATCTTATTTTCAACTTCAACAAGTTTATCATAAAGATTTTTTTCGACATCTTCTTCGAGAAGTTCGGGATTGACTGATTCAGGGATATGCTCAGCCTTTTTTAGAATATTTACCCTTTTAAAAAGTTGAACCAGTTTTTGAAAATCCGTTGATTCTGACAATTCCAAAAGAGCATCAATCCTGATTTTTGCATCATAAATTTCATTGTTCTGGACACTCAAAACAGCTTTAACCATTTCTCTGGGAGCCAATTCATTGAAAATTGTTCTGAGACGATCGAGCATAAAGTCCTTGATTTCAGTTGCAGAAACTTTGAGGGGGAGGTTGTCTGCACCCTTCCGGATAATCGCATCAAGAGAAAGCTCTATCTTTTCTGCCAGAACTATTTTCCAGAAACCAAGGGCAGATCTTCTCAAAGCAAAAGGATCTCTGCTTCCGGTTGGTTTGAGACCAGCTGCAATCCCACCGGCAATCGTATCGAGTCTGTCAGCCAAAGACAAACAAATACCTGTACCTGACACCGGAAGGGAATCTGTGGCGAAACGGGGAAAATAATGTTCCTTGATTGCCTGGGCAATTTCATCATCTTCTGACTGGGCCCGGGCATAATAAGACCCCATTATTCCTTGGAGATCAGGAAATTCCTGTACCATGAGAGTATCAAGATCCATTTTACATAAAAATGCAGCTCTGTTCGCCAATTTGGCCGAGGACCCTGTCAGGGAACTGAAATACTCTGCCAGTTTGATAATTCTCTCTACCTTATCCCATAATGAACCAAGTTTCTTGTGGTAAACCATCTTTTCCAAATGACTGCGGTGAGAATCAAGTTTTCTTTTCTTATCCTCGCGAAAAAAGAAACGGGCATCGGAAAGCCGGGCCGAGAGAACTTTTTCATTGCCTTCTCTGGCCTTCTGGGGATCATTTATTCTGGTTCCCAGAACCGTGGCAAAACGAGGTGCCAATTTCCCTTCTTTGGTAAAAGCAAAATAACGCTGGTGTTTGCGCATGGCACTGAGAATTACTTCGTCGGGAACCTCAAGGTAGGTTGAATCAAATGAGCCGAGACAGACCGTGGGTTCTTCAACCAGCAGGGCTACTTCATCAAAAAGTTCGGAATCTTCAATCAATTCGATTTCATGAGATTGAGCAAGATTATCCATCTCTTTTTTGATGAGAATCTTTCGTTTGGCTGTATCAACCATAACATTTTTTTTTCGAAGAACAGCTTCATAATCTTCGCTGTTCTCAAGATAAACAATTTTAGGTGATAAAAAGCGATGGCCGGTAATTACTCGGTCAGATTCAACCCCGTGGGATTCAAATTTCAAGGTTTTATCACCCAGAAGAGCGCAAAAACCTTTGATGGGGCGAGTAAAAGTATACTTTTTATCTCCCCAGCGCATGGATTTTCTGAAGGAAAGAGAGGAAACAAATTTGTTCAATACTTGTGGAATCACCTGCAATGAAGGTTTACCTTCTTCAAATTTATTGAGAGCTACATACTTTTTTCCCTTCTTTTCGATTTCATGTAATTGATCAATTTCAACCCCGAATTTCCGGCAAAAACCGGTTGCAGCCCTGGTGGGTTTACCATCTTTATAGGCTATGGATAAAGGTGGTCCGGAAATTTCTTCTTCCAGATCATTCTGCCTGAGAGCCATCTTTGTGGCCGTCACTACCAGCCGCCGGGGAGTGGTTTCAAATTCGAAGGGAGAATGTTCAATCCTGAGATCTCCAAACAGTTTATTCATAAGAGCCGGAGCTTCTGTTAAAAAAAATTCTTGCTCAACTACCGGTATTTCTTCACACAATATTTCCAATAAAAATCTTCGAGTCATTGATTTTCCTCCTTCAAGAGGGGGTATCCCTGCTGCTCTCTTATTTTCAGGAAAACTTCGGCAGCTTTTTGAGCCAGAGTTCTGACCCTCAGAATATAGCGCTGTCTTTCCGTGGTACTGATTGCTCCTCTGGCATCCAAAATATTGAAAATGTGGGAGCATTTGAGACAAGCTTCATAACCGGGTAAAGCCAGATCCCTGTCCAGAGCCATCCGAGACTCTTTTTCATAATTGTCAAAGAGTTGAAAATGGAAATCGATATCAGCCAATTCAAAACTGTAAGTTGAAAGTTCCAGTTCATCTCGCTGATGGATATCGCCATATTTTACTCCGGGAGCCCATTGCAGATCGTAGACAGAATCAACATCCTGCAAAAACATGGCAATTCTCTCAAGACCATAGGTGAATTCGACAGAAACGGGCTTGCAATCAAAACCTCCCATCTGCTGAAAATAGGTAAACTGGGTAATTTCCATCCCATCAGCCCAAACCTCCCAGCCAAGACCCCAAGCTCCGAGGGTGGGTGATTTCCAGTCATCTTCAACAAAACGAATATCATGTTCCAGGGGATCAATCCCCAGCTTTTTCAGAGAACCAAGATACAGATCCTGGGAATTATCCGGATTGGGTTTTAAAATTACCTGATATTGGTAATAACGTCCCAACCGATTGGGATTTTCGCCATAGCGTCCATCAGTTGGTCTGCGAGAAGGCTCCACATAACAGACTTTCCAAGGTTCAGGTCCGAGAGACATAAGAAAAGTTGCCGGATTGAAAGTGCCGGCACCGGTTTCCATATCGCTGGGTTGCCACAAAACAGCACCGTAATCGGTCCAATATTTAGTTAATTCCAATATAATATCTTGAAAAAGCAAGATCTCCTCCAAAAAGAGTTTCCAACAGGATAATAATTCGTAATTGCGATTGAGCCCTATTCCAGGATGGGAACTAATAACACAAAATCAACCGTTAATAAAATTATATATTTCAATTCCTTTCAAAAGAAAAGCTGGATCCACCAAAAAAGCTTTACGGGAACTCAAGTTCTAAATAACCTGATTTATTACGGATTTATTTCAACAAAAGGAGCCAGGGGAAATTGCCGGTAACCATGAGTGCATGAAAAGGTAAGAAAAGACCCAGGAAAACCCAGGCGGGATACTGGATAATCTTTTTGTTTCTCAATTGATTGTTGGTGCGACTGAGATAAAGAAAAACTCCCAAATAGATCATGATTACCGCCAGAAATTGAAATGAACCGGGAATCATGGAAAAAACCAATCCCAACAGAGCAAGATAGAGAAATTTTATCTGGCGTTTAGCAGTTATGGGAAAAAGGAAAAAGATCAAAAGAGCAATGGCGGCTAATAAAAACCAGAAGTGAACTTTAGAAATCAGTTCCTTTTGAGAAATAAGATTTTTTAGTTGGGAATCATTCTCTGTTTCTGCCAGATTAGCCAATTCTTGGTGATTATTTTCATTGAGGTAGATAGCAATCAGAGATTTTTTGACCAGGGGATAAAACCGATGCTCCCGATCAAGCTTTTGTTGAATAAATTTTAACTGATGAGCTGATTTTTGAGCTTTGCCCACATTAAGATAATAACCGGCCAACTTCAACCGCAATTTTAAATTCCAATTAAAATCAGGAAATCTTTTCAAAAATTCAAGTGCCCTTTTTTCCCACTGGTCATCAAGCTTTTTGACCTTGAATAATTTCTTCCATTTGCGCATTATGATGGGGCCACCGGAGTTAATCCCTGATAACAGAAACTTTTGTCTGACCTTGGCCATACG